>JAZGFF010000136.1:0-4298 GCA_036479095.1 Rhizobiaceae bacterium
GTGTTCCAGCAAGCTATCTGCGGTTTTTACTGGAGCTCCATTAATATGCACACGGCGTTGGGTTTCCACCCCATTTGATCCTGCTTGCAAGCCCGTACCTATTTCAACGGGGCCTTCTGCTGCCTCCATTTTAACATGGACAGCCCAGGTTCCAGCTTGTGGATCGTCTTTTGTTAGGCTTTGCGAGACCTTATCATAGGAAATTCTACGTAAGCCTCGCCCAGGGGAAAGAAAGGATAGGGCTTCAAGTAGGTTGGTTTTACCAGCCCCATTTTCACCCGTTAGAACAACATGGCGTTGATCAAGATCGAGCTTGAGAGAGCTATAATTCCGAAAGTGATTAAGCTTTAGTGTTTCAATCCAGATTGGCCCGGCTGATTGTGAATCATTCACTGCTGGCTCGCCCGTTTTCCTCTAAACTCGCATCGGCATGAGTACATAAAGCGCACCCGCCTCGCCTTTTTCACGGATCAAGGTGGGGGAGCCTGGATCAGCCAGCATGAAGGTCGTTTCATCAGCAGAAAGCTGGTTTGTGATATCAAGCAGATAACGTGAATTAAATCCAATATCGAGATCATCTGCCGTATAGCCGACCGCAATTTCTTCTTCAGCTGAGCCAGATTCAGGGTTATTTACAGAAAGCACCAAACGCCCCTCGCTCAAAGATAATTTCACAGCGCGTCCCCGATCAGAGGCAATCGTTGATACCCGATCAACTGCTGCTGCAAATATCGCACGCTCCAGAATTAGCTCCTTGTCATTTCCTGAAGGAATAACCCGATTATAATCTGGGAACGTTCCATCAATTAACTTTGAAGTGAGCACCACTTTCCCGACGGTGAAACGAATTTTTGTTTCAGACAATTCGATTGTTACAGAAGCATCTGGGTCTTCGAGTAATTTTTGTACTTCACCAACAGCTTTACGAGGAACAATAATTCCAGGCATTCCTTCCGACCCATCTGGTGCGGAGGTTTGTGCCTGGGCTAAACGGTGGCCATCGGTGGCCACTGCGCGCAACATCATGGTACCTTCGTCTTCTACCGTGTGAAAATAGATGCCATTAAGATAGTAACGGGTCTCTTCAGTAGAAATCGCAAATTGGGTCCGATCAATCAGGTTCTTGAAATCGGTACACGCCATCCGAAATGTATGGCTGAATTCCGTTGTGGTTAGATCGGGAAAATCTGTTTCTGGTAACATTTGTAATTGGAATTGTGAGCGGCCAGAGACAAGGCTAAGATTATTATCGTCACCGACCGAAATCATGACCTCAGCACCTTCGGGCAGTTTGCGTACAATGTCGTACAGCATATGGGCCGGCACCGTTGTTGATCCAGGTTGATCAACAGAGGCGGTGGTATGCTCTGTTACTTCTAGATCGAGATCAGTGGCCTTAAGCATCATTGATCCATCTTGCGCCTTCAACAGGACGTTAGAAAGTATCGGTATCGTGTTCCGACGTTCAACAACCCTTTGAACATGGTTGAGGGATTTCAGTAGATTAGAACGCTCAAGTGTAACCCGCATGGTTTCAGTTTCCGAATTTTCTGTCCGGTTTTGCGAAAAGCAATTCCGTTGGCATTGATGTGAACAGGCTAATCGTAAACGCCCTCAATGGGGACGCGCTGTTAGCCCTATCTGTTTGTTCAAATTGGCTTATGAATTGAACAACTTCAAGTAGGGGATCGGATTATCCCCTAAAGACCCAAATCATGAATGAGCCGTTTTAGCAATTCAATTTCACGGGCCAGTTGAGTATCTTCCTTAATCATGCCTTCAATTTTACGCACCGCGTGAAGAACTGTTGTATGATCACGACCACCAAAACGACGTCCAATCTCAGGAAGAGATCGGGGGGTGAGGTTTTTCGACAGATACATGGCTATTTGTCGTGGGCGAACAATCAAGCGCGTACGTCGATTTGAGAGCAAGTCATTTTTTGAAACATTGAAATGCCGCGCCACCACCTTTTGGATATCTTCGATGCGGACACGTTTTTGTTCGTTCGACTGCACCAAATGGGCGAGCATTTTCTCAATTGCATCAATTTCAACCGGGCCTTCAGAGAAACGGTGCTGAATAAGTAACTGGTTGAATGCGCCTTCTAAATCTCGTCCAGAAGAGGCAACTTTGCCGGCAACAAAATCCAAGATATCTTGGGGAATATCCAATTTCGGATCTTCTTTTTGCGCCTCTTTGTAGCGTAAATCCAACATGGTTTGGCGCATGCTAAGATCTGGAGATTTAACCTCCAGAGCAACACCGCCCTTAAGGCGTGAACGCACCCGATCATCCAATGATTCCAACTCGGAAGGTGGGCGATCAGCCGCTACGACGACCTGTTTTGCGCTATCTATCAAAGCATTGATTAAGTGGCAAAATTCCTGCTGAATGCTTTTCCCTTGCAAAAATTGCATGTCATCGATCAACAACAAATCAATATCGCGAAGCGATTCCTTAAAGGACAGTGCTGCTTGATCACGAATGGCAGAGGCGAAGCGCCACATGAAATATTCTGCTGTTAGGTAAAGGATCTTGATGCCACTATTCCTGGCGCTAGCTCCCCAAGCGATTGCTTGTAACAGGTGGGTTTTTCCTAGGCCAACGCCAGCGTGGATGAATAGGGGGTTGAACTGGGCTGCTCCCCCATCTGCTTCAGCAACGGAACGGGCCGCAGCAAATGCCATTCTGTTAGAAGGCCCTTCAACGAAGGTCGCGAAAGTTAAATTTCGATCTAGGGGAGAGCCAGCAAACCCTACCGAGCTATCATGGGGAGTGGTGAATGATGCTGGTCCTGTTACTTGTATGCCACGGCCCTCTCTAAAACCTTGGGGGACGCCACCGAAGGGAGCTTTGGGAAAGGCGGGTTGGCCATCAGCAGTTGAACCAGAAGGTAGGGTTGCTGGCTGGGCAGTTAAGATCGGCTTTGTCGCCTCGCCATTCTCACTGTTGGCGGAACGAACTGCGCTGCGAACCACAATATCGCACCGTAGAATTTCTGAAGATTGCTTCTGCCAAAGTTCAAGTAAGGCATCCTTATAATGGGTGCGTATCCAAGTTTTTAGAAAGGTGGTGGGAACCGATACCGTCAGTTGGCTTTTGGAAATCGTCTCCAATCGACAGCGTCCAAACCAGCTCGCATAGGCTTCAGGCCCAAGACGAGTTTTAAGCTGTGCTTGCACCCTATTCCATTTTTGCAGATCACGAGCCGATACGGTGGGTCCGGTTGGAACCATGCCCGTGGTCTTTTGGTTATCTGCTCTTACCGTTGCTCTTCTGATCGGCGTTCTATTTTGCGGCTCAGCTTTCGCTGGGATACCCCGCATCGATGGATTTGCGCCCTTACCCTGGCCTAAGCCTTTACCTTGGCCATTGCCCATCTTTCTTTCACCTTTTCCACCCGCTGCACTCATCTTATACCCTACCATCAATTTTGTTGTTGTTCTCATGGTTGGTGCCTCATCCAACCTCACGAAAGCGACCTTGCAGCCGCTTTTATCTCAATATATTTTTGCGATGGTTGCTATTCGTGGAATTGATTTTCGCGAATGGTGGTTGTGATACTTAAAGTGCAATCGGATGGTTTTTTAAACCTGGTAGATTGTGTCATGCCTAAATTCTCCTTTTGGCTTTTTGCCATTTTTCCCTGAACAAACATTCTATTCGTGTTTATTCTAAATTTTTTCTCTTGGTGCCTTTACCCTTGCATCCAAGGTAATCCCTCTGCTTTCCAACCAGAACGATTGCCCCGATGGGCGTTTTCATCTGGATCCCCTTCAAAGCCACCGGTGATATTATATGCCTTCTCATAGCCAAGGGTCGTCAATGCTTTTGCTGCGGCTAGGCTTCGACCACCTGATCGACACAGGAAACACAATTGCGTGCCATAATTTGCGCCCTGTTGTTGTAATTTCGCGCTCAAATCCGCGGCGAAACCATCATCAACCTTCATTTCTGGAAATGCCTGCCATTCATGGGTAACGAGGGGCTGCATGCCTTTTGCAAGGGTTGGAAGCCCCACGAAGCTCCATTCAGCGCGCGTTCGCACATCAATTAAGATTGCCGTTTTATCAGTGCCTAAGATGCCCCAACATTCCTTGGGTGTTACGTCACCTGCATAACCCATGTCGCAAACCCTCCCTGTTCAACAAATACAATTTGCCGAATTAAATAGTAATAATGAATACAAAACCCCCTGTACCAACGGCACCTAAGCAGCCAAGGCACAAGTTCAAGAACATACAATTAAATCACTCGACAGTACTGTAATATACTTACAATATTCACTGCCAAAA
>JAZGFF010000137.1:0-8312 GCA_036479095.1 Rhizobiaceae bacterium
ATGTTGAGCGGTTCTGTAATTTGATGGATCAGATGGCGGAAGGAACAGATACTCGCTTTGTGATCATTACCCATAATCCGATAACGATGGCTCGGATGGATAGACTATTCGGGGTCACCATGGCCGAACGAGGAGTTAGTCAATTGGTCTCGGTTGACTTACAAGCTGCTGAAGCATTTCGTGAAGCTGGCTAAGGACATGAGTGTCTTGTCCAAGACAGATGGGATCTTGCATCAATGACATCACCAACTTCCGCAGATTATATTTTTCATTTCGGCAACAACGCACCCGATCAGCAAGCGGATCCTGCCCGCATGGGTATCAAGGGGGCAAATCTTGTTACAATGGCGCAAATAAAATTACCGGTACCTCCAGGCTTCATAGTGAGTGTGGAGCTGGGTAAGATAATTGCCAGCGGTGATGAGGCGTTGGCACCCGATCAACGTTCCGCCATTCGCCAAGCGATCGTAGGGATCGAAAATGAAATGGGCCGTAAATTCGGGGGGCAGGATTCTCCGCTATTGATCTCGGTTCGCTCTGGTGCATCTGTTTCAATGCCGGGCATGATGGATACTGTTTTGAACTTGGGGTTGAACAACGAAACTGTTGAAATTTTGGCAAGGGAAACTGCTGATGAGAGGTTCGCTTGGGACACTTACCGTCGGTTTATTCAAAGTTTTGCCATGGTCGTGCTTGGTCTTGAACTAGATGAGTTTGAGGAAGTACTGCAAGAAGTACGAGATCATAACAACGTGAATGCGGATGCTGATCTTTCTGCTGAAGTGCTGAAACAAGTAACATCGGTATTTCTTGATATTGTTGAGCGGGAGATAGCCTCACCATTTCCGCAAGATGCTTATGAGCAGTTGGATTTTGCTCTTCTCGCTGTATTTAATTCTTGGAATACTAAACGTGCAATTCGCTACCGGGATATGCATTCAATTTCCCACGGCGGAGGAACCGCAGCCGTTATTCAAACTATGGTTTTTGGAAACCGCGATGGGCAATCATGTACCGGTGTGTACTTTACCCGAAATCCTTCCACAGGAGAAAAAAACCCTTACGGCGAGTACATGCTGAATGCCCAAGGAGAAGATGTCGTATCTGGTATCCGAACCCCAATGGAATTGACAGAAGCTGATCGAGCCCGCGCCATGTCCGAAAATCCATCGATGGAAAAGGTACTCCCCGATGCCTTCGCCAAGCTACTCAAAGCGGGAGACACGTTAGAAACTCATTTCTCGGATATGCAGGAAATTGAATTCACTGTGGAAAGTGAGCGATTATTCCTGCTGCAAACGCGCAATGGGAAAAGAACTCCAAGGGCCAGCTTGCGTATCGCTGTTGAAATGGCGCAGCAAGGTAAAATATCAAAGGTAGAAGCAATCGCCCGATGCGACATGACCTCCCTAAAAGCCATGCTGGTCTCAAAAATTGCTGCAAAAAAAGATACTGTATTATTTACCAAGGGTTTGCCTGCCTCACCTGGAGCTGCAACAGGAAAAATAGTTTTCACCTCTGGTGAGGCCGTTGCCCTTAGTAAAATGGGTCAAGATTGCATTTTAGTTCGCCCTGAAACTGACCCAAAGGATGTGCACGGTATGGATGCTTCCGCCGGTATATTAACAACCCGAGGTGGTATGACGAGCCATGCTGCGGTTGTCGCTAGGGGTATGGGAAAACCGTGTATTACGGCGGCCATGACTCTGAAAATAGATTTGGATAGCCAAACCTGTTCCTGCGCTGGTAAAGTTTTAAAAGCTGGAGATGTGATCAGTATCGATGGAGGTGCGGGTGCCGCATTTATTGGAGAACAACCGATAATAATTCCAGCGCCAGATGGAGAGCTTGCGGTCCTGTTAAATTGGAAAGAAGAGCATTCCAATTAGGTTTGCCTGGTGCAGCAGTTAGGTGCGCCTCAAATCTCCTTTGTTCACCCAATCCTCGGTATCGTCTAAAGCTTTTTCTAACCGATCAAACAATGCCACAAGTTCTTCTTCGCTGATAATCATTGGTGGACAAATAGCAATCGTGTCACCAATCGCCCGCAGAATAAGGCCATGCTTTTGGCAAAATTCTGCGCACTTAGCACCAACTCCTTGGCTAGGTTCAAAGGAGTTCTTGCTTGTTTTATCGGCGACCAATTCCACCCCGCCCATTAATCCAGAGTTGCGTACCTCGCCAACAATTGGGTGCTCACTTAGGCGCGCCAAGCGTTGTTCAAACAGGGGAGTGTTCGCACGAATTTTTGAACAAATATCAAGCTTTTGATATATTTCAATTGCCTTTACACCTAACGCGCAACCCAAAGGATGGCCACCATAGGTATAACCATGGCCAAAAACTCCAATTTTCTCAGATTGTGATTCCAAGGCCTCCATCATGAATTCAGGGATCATAACTGCACCAAGTGGCACATAGGCCGAAGTTAGTTGTTTTGCTACAGATATAGTATCCGGCACCATGCCATGGCTGGTTGCTCCAAACCATTCTCCTGTGCGACCAAAACCGGTAATCACTTCATCCCCAATGAGCATAATATCATGCTCTTTCAAAATGGGTTGGATAGCCTGGAAATATCCCTTCGGTGGAACGATCACCCCTCCAGCGCCCATTACCGGTTCAGCAATCATAGCAGCAATCGTATCCCCGCCCTCTTTCTCAATAAGATCGGTCAAAGATTGTGCCAATCGGCTAACATATTCCGCTTCCGTTTCACCATCAAAACCATTGCGATAAAGATGAGGACAGTCCGTGTGCAATATTCCATCAAATGGAAGATCAAAATCCCGATGATTGTTGGGTAAACCCGTGAGCGAAGCCGCCATCATCGTCACACCGTGATATGCTTTCATTCGTGAAATGATTTTTTTCTTTTTTGGCCGCCCAAGGGCATTATTATAATACCAAGCAAGTTTCACTTGCGTATCATTCGCTTCTGATCCGCTTGATGTATAAAAAACTTTTGAAATAGGAACTGGAGATAACTCTTTAAGTTTTTCAGCAAGTTCGATTGCAGGCTCCGTCCCGCGCGGCCCAAATTGATGATAATAGGGAAGCGTCCGCATTTGCTCTGTAGTGGCTTCGATCATCTCTTCATTTCCAAAACCCAGCCCAACGCACCAAAGGCCAGACATCCCTTCAAGATATTCATTGCCCTGGGTATCTCGGATGAATACCCCCTCACCACTAGAGATGATTGTTGGGCCCATATCTTTTAACTTATGTAACGGCGCATAGGGATGAAGCACCGAGTCGAGATCGCGCGTTTGAAGATTTGATAAGGGTTTGGACACAACGTCACTCCTAGCCGCAAGTTGGGTGTAGCGTAAGGTTAAATTACTCCATGTCGCAATAGATAAATGCATAAATTTGCTCTTTACGGAGTGCCAAAACTACCTCACTATTAGAACCAGAGAAGGAGAGACTATGCTCGGATTGATGCAGGATTGGCCGCTATTGTGCCACAAAATATTAGATTATGCCGCCGCTCAACACGGTAAGAGAGAGGTCATTTCCCGCTCCGTAGAGGGCCCTATTACACGCACCAATTATGGGGCAATTCACGCCCGTTCAAAAAGGGTGGCGCAGGCATTGGATGCGGAAGGTCTTAAACTTGGGGATCGCATTGCTACCCTTGGCTGGAATACTGCGCGTCACATGGAGTGTTGGTATGGAATAATGGGGATAGGAGCTATTTATCACACCTTAAACCCACGATTGTTTCCCGAACAAATTGCCTGGATCATGAACCATGCGGAAGACAAGGCGATCTTCGTTGATTTGAGCTTCCTCCCGATCATTGAGGCAATTGCGGATAAGGTTCCATCCTTAACCAAGATCATCCTATTAACGGATCAGGCGCACATGCCTAAAGATAGCAAACTTGATTTAGTTTGTTATGAAGACTGGATCATGATTGGTGATGGGAACTTTGAGTGGAAGTCTTTCGATGAGAACACCGCCTGTGGCATGTGCTACACGTCAGGAACCACTGGTGATCCCAAGGGCGTAGTCTATTCGCATCGCTCAAATGTTTTGCACGCATTAATCGGTAGCCAACCTGATGCACTCGGTATTGCGGCCAATGAAGTGATTATGCCTGTTGTGCCTATGTTTCATGCCAATGCTTGGGGTATTGCGCACTCGGCACCCATGGTTGGTGCGACCATTGTTAATCCAGGGCCGCTCATGGATGGGGCTTCCATTTATGAATTGTTAGATACGGAAAAAGTCACCTTTACGGCAGCTGTGCCTACCGTCTGGTTGATGTTGTTAGATTATCTTGAAGAGACAGGTAAGATGCTGCCACATCTTAAACGGGTTGTCATTGGCGGTTCTGCTTGCCCGCGCGCAATGACAGAAAAATTTCAAAACGTTTACGGGGTGGAGGTTGTTCATGCTTGGGGTATGACAGAGATGAGCCCCCTTGGCACGCTCGCTTCGCTCAAACCTGAATACAGTTCTTTAACCGGCGACGCTCGTTTGGATATCCAAGAAAAACAGGGCTATGCGCCATTCGGTGTCGAAATGAAAGTTACCGATGACGAAAATGTTGAGCGACCATGGGATGGGAAAACATTTGGCCGTTTGAAGGTTCGCGGCCCAGC
Source organism: Rhizobiaceae bacterium (assembly GCA_036479095.1). GTDB lineage: Bacteria > Pseudomonadota > Alphaproteobacteria > Rhizobiales > Rhizobiaceae > Pseudahrensia. Next base: position 4,611 of record JAZGFF010000137.1, read on the forward strand.
TGTGGCAAAAGCCTATTATGGGGGTGAGGGGCAAGAGCAATTTGATGATGATAATTGGTTCGATACCGGAGATGTCGCCCATATAAATGATAATGGGTATATGCAAATCACCGATAGAGCGAAGGATGTTATCAAATCAGGAGGAGAATGGATTTCAACCATCGATCTGGAAAACCTCGCCGTTGGCCATCCTGACATTCAAGAAGCTGCAGTGATAGGAATAACGCACCCAAAATGGGATGAGCGCCCCTTGCTGATTTGCATCAAGAAACCCGGCAAAAACCCCAAGAAAGATGACATATTGCAATTTATGGAAGGGAAGATTGCAAAATGGTGGATGCCTGATGATGTTGCTTTTGTTGATGAAATCCCTCACACGGCAACAGGTAAAATCCAGAAGATGGAACTGCGTGAACAATTCGCAGATTACAAACTTCCCACAGCCTAGGGTAACCATTGGCTCTACAAAGTAAGTCAAGACAAATGGCAAGTTACATCGAGCGTTTATCAAGGGTTGAAAGGCACCGTTCTACTGCTGCGCAGTGGTGCCAACGGCTTGCCGTATTTACCGTTCCCTATTTAATAATCGTCATTCTTGGCCATCGGTTCGGAGCAATCGATACGATATCAACCTTTTGGCTTTTGGGGTTAGCCGTGTTGCTTGCGCTGGCGGCTTTGATAACGGGGGCTCGTGGTATCTATGAATTGTGGACCTATGGCCATGAAGCAGGGTTATCTGCCACCCGTGGTATGGTGTTGGCAATATTACTATTGTTACCATTTGCTTATCAAGCAGCTCGTGCATTTGCTCTCCCACCCATCTACGACATTTCAACTGATCTTGAAGATCCCCCTGCCTATGACACAGTGTTGGACGATCGATCAGGTGTAATGAATCCGGTACTCGATTCAACGCCTGCGATGAAAAAAATGCAGCTAAGATTTTACCCAAGAGTAACTGCTCGTCGTTACCCTTTGGGCATGGGGCGGGTCTTCCGAGAAGTTGTCGCCTTGGTAGCAGAGCGGGATTGGATCATTTTAACGGCCAATACTGAACAAGGCAAAGCTCCAATTGATGAAGAGGGGTCGGGCTTGGTAGCAAAGCCTGTGACAAATTCAAAAGGGCTTCCCATAAGGATTCCTGTACCAAAACAACGCCCAAAAATCCGACCCACCATACTAGATGAAAATGAAACCATAGCTTTTGAAACAGTACCGGTGGCACCGACAGGCCGCATAGAAACTGATAATAATGGTGAACGTGAAGAACGGTATGTCGAAGCTGTTGCGGCATCTTTTATTTTTGGATTTGAAAGTGATGTGATCATTAGATTGGTAGAGGAAGAGGAGGGGACTCTAGTAGACATGCGATCCACTTCCCGTTGGGGGCCCCATGATCTTGGCTCAAATGCAAAAAGAATTTTGGACTTCATTAAAGATTTAGATTCAGCCCTTCAAGGATTAGGTCAAGGCTAGGCTAGGATACTAAACTAAACTGGGTAGTAACTTCCATCAATTGAAACATGACCTTTTGTTTTGACCTTGCCTTTAGCGACCAAATCTTCCAAGTGAGCCAACACTGATAGTCCTGCAGCACCATGCAATCTTTTATCTGTCGTTTTGTAAATATGAGCCACCATTTCGGGGATTGTATCTCGTCCTTTGCGAATTTGTTCAAGCACCGCCCTCTCTCGCATGATACGGTGGGTACGAAGGGCTCGAACAAATAAATGAGCCTTTTCCAACCGGCCACCGTGACCCGGAAAATATGTCTGCTGTGGCTGATCCAAGAGTTTTTGTAAGGAATTCATATAGTCTGCCATCGCACCGTCAGGCGGGGCTACAATGCTGGTTGCCCATGCCATCACGTGATCTCCAGGAAACAGATAATCTGTCTCCTTCCACCCAAATGCCATATGATTTGCCGTGTGACCAGGAGTAAAAATTGCGGTTAATGACCAGCCATCCCCGTCAATAAGATCGCCATCACTTAGGAATATATCAGGCTCAAAGTCCATGTCCCCACTGGCATCTAACGGGTTTATCTCGCCAACGAAAAGTGGGCGGGCAGAACGATGCGTCCCTTCCGCAAAAATACTTGCGCCGGTTTTATCAGCTAATGGACGAGCTAGTGGAGAGTGATCCATATGGCTATGCGTCACAATAATATGGCTAACGGTACGACCATTAATTGCTGCGAGGATAGCTTCAAAGTGGTCGTTGTTTGAGGGGCCAGGATCAATAACCGCAATCTTATCCAGTCCTAACAAATAAGTGTTGGTGCCATGAAAAGTAAATGGAGATGGATTATTGCAAGTGATACGGGAAAGCCCAGGCACCATCTCAACTGCCTGCCCATAACATGGATCAAATTCTGTTCTAAATGTTGGGCCTGCCATGAAACATACTAATCTGTGAGAGTATCAAAGGGATTGTTTCTGCACCCAAAGCCGATGTCAACAAAACTGATTTTATCGAGCAAATTTCAATGTAGAAAAATTGAAAAACAAGAAGCACAACAGAATTGTTTCTGCTATTCTTTGTTGATTAAAAATCACCAGTTTAAGATATTCATGAACAATACGAGAATTCCGGACAAACCACTTCTGTCTACCACCGGGCTAGCCGCTGATTTGGCAAAGCGGGATGAAGAGGGCAACCCAATTCGGGTATGTATCATTGGTGCGGGCGAAATGGGTACTGATCTCGTCACAGCCATTCGCCAAATGAGGGGCGTGGAAATTGCCTCTATCGTTGATCGTCGGTTAAAATCCGCCAAGCCAGCAATCAAAATAGCCGGATATGATGATGATAAAGGTGTGATTTGCGATTCTCCAAATGCGATCACAAGGGCGATTGAGTCGAAACACATTCCCATTGTGCAAGATGCCCATGATGGTTTGTCCCACGGGATGGTCGATGTTGTAATCGACGCAACTGGCGTCCCTGCCGCTGGTGCTGAACTTGGTATGGCAGCATTAGATGCTGGCAAACATTTAGTCATGATGAATGTCGAAGCCGATGTCACAGTGGGTGCGATCATGCAGCATGAAGCATCAAAAAGAGGCCTTGTTTACACAGTTGGCGCTGGGGACGAACCAAGCTCTGTTATGGAAATGTACGACTGGGTAACAGCTCTTGGCTATCCAGTGGTTGCTGCAGGGAAAGGTAAAAACAATGCTTTTAACATCGATGCCGTACCCGATGATTACCGAAAAGAAGCCGAGCGGAGAAATATGAATCCACGGATGTTAGTGGAATTTGTAGATGGTTCAAAAACCATGGTGGAGATGTGCTGTATCGCCAATGCAACGGGGCTCACACCCGATACACCAGGCATGCACGGCCCCGATTGTTCCTTAGATGAATTGCATAAAGTTTTATGCCCAATTGAAGATGGGGGTATTTTATCAAAAAAAGGTTGCGTCGATTTCACGGTGGGAAAAGGAGTTGCTCCAGGGGTATTTGTCATTGCGGATATGAGCCATCACCGCATACGCGAAAGGTTAAGCGATCTGCATTTGGGTGAAGGCCCATACTATACATTTTATCGTCCATACCACTTAACCAGCTTAGAAGTGCCGCTCTCAGCCGTGCGAGCTGTACTTTATGGCACCAGCGATATGAAACCCTTACCTCGCCCTGTCGCAGAGGTTTGCGCCCTTTCAAAAAAGGATTTAAAGGCAGGAGATACACTCGATT
>JAZGFF010000138.1:0-4231 GCA_036479095.1 Rhizobiaceae bacterium
CCATCGTGGAATCGATGTCGCACGCGCTGCCAATTTTGATCGGGTCATCGCCGCCACTGGTTCAACATCGGAAGATGCAGCGCAAAAAATATACAAACTCCCAGAGACTGCCCTTCTCGACATGGGAGACTTTGCTGGAGGTGTGTTAAAATATTTGCGTATTCACCCGATCCCAAATTTAACCATCGCGGGAGGCTTCGCCAAACTCGTAAAACTTGCCCAAGGTGCCCTTGATCTTCATTCGGGACGCTCACAAGTAGATTTTGAGTGGCTGGCAAAACAAAGCAACGCGCTGATGGAAAAACACCACAACAAACCGTTGAATCAATCTCTCAAGAACCAGATTCTAAATGCCAACACCGCAGCAGAAGTTCTTGAACTCACTCAAGGTTTACAAATTCATCTCCCTCAGTTCATCGCCGAAAAAGCCTTAGAAACGTCAAACTCCACCTTGCGCGATGCCCCGATCAAAGTAGAAATAATAGTCATAGACCGCCAAGGAAAAGTGCTCGCTCATGCCCAGTAAAATACTCATTCTTGGGGGTACAAAAGAAGCGGCAGATCTTGCAAATGAGCTAGTGAAAAATGGCTGCGATGTCACCACTTCCTTAGCTGGACGCACAAAAGAACCCAAACCTGTTACTGGTACTATACGGGTTGGAGGCTTTGGTGGTGCAGTTGGATTAGCTAAATGGCTAACTGAAAACAACATCACAAAAGTGTTCGATGTAACCCACCCCTTTGCCGAGCAAATCAGCAAAAATGCTGTTGAAGCTGTGGGCGTGGCCTGCGTACCCCTTGAAATACGCCACCGCGCACCCTGGGAAAAACAAGAGCATGACAATTGGATCGAAGTTGCGAGCCTTGAACAAGCAGCAACAACTATCCCAGATGCTGCCCGCGTATTTCTCGCCCTAGGATCGCAACACCTTTCTGTATTTCAAAGCCGCGAGGATGTGCACTTCCTCATTCGCATGATCGATAACCCCGAACAGGCTTTGCCCTTCGCCAAACATTCAATCATTTTGGGGAAGCCTCCAATCGTTTGGCAAGAAGAAATGATGCTCATGAAAGAAAAGAGTATTACTCACCTTATCTGCCGTAACTCTGGTGGGACGGGTAGTTATGCCAAAATTGAAGCCGCACGGCAAATGCGATTGCCAGTCATCATGATAGGAAGGCCGTCATGAAGCCTCCTATTTTTGAAATTGAGCCCATTTCTTTTGCAAAAGACCCCTACCCAACCCTCAAAGAAATGCGTGCAACCGCACCTATTTGTTTTGTTCCGCAATTAAACGCTATTTTGTTTACTAAACGCGACGATATTTTTACCTGCGAAAAAATGATCGATGTTTTTTCTTCTGAACAACCCGGTGGTTTAATGACCGTTTTGATGGGTGAGAACATGATGCGCAAAGATGGCGAACCGCACAGCACAGAACGCAAAGAAATTTTCCCTGCCATTTCGCCCCGTACCGTTCGTGATGTCTGGAAGCAACAATTTGAGCATGATACCAAGAACATACTTGATCAACTTTCAGCCAAAACTAATTGTGAACTTGTTACCGATTTTGCCATGCCCGTTTCTGGCCATGCCCTTTGCCATGTCACAGGGCTTACAAACTTTACCCCAGAACAAATGGATAGCGCCTCACAGGGCATGATTGATGGCATCGGTAACTACGCTGGCGATGCGGCAATCGAAACAAAATGCCACGAGGCCACAAAACTCATCGATAACGCAATTGATGAAATGCTGCCTGAACTTAAGGCCGAACCAAACACCAGTATTCTAAGCATTTTAACCCGCGCTGGACAAAGCATGGATAGTGAACGAGCCAATATAAAATTGGCAATCAGCGGTGGGCAGAATGAACCACGCGATGCGATAGCGGGCTGTGTTTGGGCACTACTCAAGCACCCCGATCAACTCGCCCATATCAACAAAGGCGAAGCTACTTGGCAGCAAGCTTTTGAAGAATACGCCCGCTGGATTTCCCCCATCGGCATGTCACCACGCCGTGTTGCCAAACCCTTCGTCTGGAATGGCATAGATTTTGCCCCAGAAAGCCGCGTGTTCTTCATGTATGGTTCAGCCAACCGTGATGAGGGGATTTTTAACGCCCCTGAAAGCTTCGATATTACCCGCAGCACGGCCAAGGCAATTTCCTTTGGTGCTGGCCCCCACTTTTGCGCAGGGGCAGCAACAGCCCGAACATTAATTTCTGAAGTTGCGCTACCAATGCTATTTGATCGGTTCAAAAACCTAAGTCTCAATGGCGATGCAGACTTTAGCGGATGGGCTTTTCGGGGTCCATTATCGGTTCCCGTTAACTGGGTTTAGGCCGTTTCTTTTTACCCTTATTCCGCAAAACATGACTGTAGTCTTTGTTATAAAGATCGCTGTCCCGAAATTTAACATCGCCAAAAACGGGGCCAACCATAATCAGCGCCGTTCGTGTGATTTTTGCCTCACGCACCGCATCTTTCATTTTTGCCAAAGTGGTGTGGATGTACAACTCATCTGGCCAGGTAGAACGATAGGCGATCACCACCGGGCAATCTGCCCCATAATATGGCTCCAAAGATTCGCGCACATAAACCAAATTTCGGATGGACAAATGAATCGCTAAAGTTGCACCAGATTTCCCAAGGATTTCTAATTGCTCCCCCTCAGGCATCGAGGACGCCTTCATCCCTGTGCGAGTGATAATGATGGTTTGTGCTATTTCAGGTAGGGTCAACTCAGCCTTAATTTTCGCAGCAACGGCGGCAAAAGCTGGCACCCCAGGCACCACGTCATAATCAATACCAAGAACATCAAGCCGCCGCATTTGTTCAGCCGTTGCGCCATAAATTGCAGGGTCACCGGAATGAACCCGCGCCACATCCTTCCCCGCATCATCTGCTATTTTTATTTGCTCGATGATGTCATCTAGGTGCATGGGAGCCGTATCCATCACCAATGCGCCTTGCGGCGCGGCAGCAACGATTTCTGTCGGCACTAAGGAACCCGCAAACAAGCAAACCGGACAGGCCTCAATCAGCCGCAAACCGCGAACTGTGATCAAATCAGGAGCGCCTGGCCCCGCCCCAATAAAATATACACTCATTCCCCGCTCCCAATTTTTGTGCCTACTTTAGCTGCATAACCTCGTGGAGTGTACACCCATGTCTTCCCATCTCCCGTTTTTACAGTACGAGTATCGGATGAGCCAACAATCACCACAGTCAACATATCAACGTCATCGATATTCAACTCTGCAAGCGGCACAACGCGGATCAATTCTCCTTCACGCCCCAAATTGGTGGCAAGAATTACCGGTGTATCTTTTGGCCGATGCTCCAACAAAACATCCCGTGCATAGGCAAGTTGTGTGCGCCGTCGCTTAGAGACTGGATTATAAAAAGCAATGACAAAGTCCCCCTCCGCTGCTGCCTTCACCCGCATTTGAATTGAAGGCCATGGGGTGAGTAAATCTGAAAGTGAGATGGTGCAAAAATCATGCCCAAGCGGCGCCCCTGCCCGTGCAGCAGCAGCCTGTAGGGCTGAAATACCTGGAGAAACTTGAATGGCTACGCGCTTTGCTCCATCACTCAAACCGCCGTTTTCTAGCAATTCATATACAAGAGTTGCCATCGCATAGATGCCCGCATCGCCGGAACATACCAGAGCCACATTGCGCCCTTCTCCCGCCAGCTCCATCGCATGACGAACTCGATCCTCTTCTTTACCCAAATCAAAATCGTGGCGTGTTTTACCGATGGTCAATCCCTCAAGTAAATCAAGATAGAGCGAGTACCCGACAAGGTCAGTGGCTTCAGTCACAAGCCTCGTGACTTCAGGAGATCGCCACCCTTCGCTTCCAGGGCCAATTCCAACAACCGATATATGCCCACGGCTGCGGCCCATTCTACTCGCATCAATGGCCATTGGCCCGCGTCCGATCGCCACAGTTGCCCGTTTGGATTTGTTCTTTTTTACAATAAGTTCGCCACTGTTCCCAACGCCTGCCAGTGCTGCCCCTTCACAAACTCCATGACAACCGACCTCATCGAACACCACATTTGAGGGCGTTGCTAAACGCGGCGTTTCTTTTTCTAGAGTCTTTGCTGTGAAGAAACGCGCTGGAACCTGAAAATAATTTGCAACTTCGTGGACGGCATTCTCATCTGCCTTCAAATCAATCGACGCAACAAAACTGATCGCTTTACCTGAGAGCTTGGCCTT
>JAZGFF010000139.1:0-3941 GCA_036479095.1 Rhizobiaceae bacterium
ACTTTTCCGATCAATTCATCGCCCGTCACAGCGGGAAACAAAGCTTGCACCGCAAGAACATCTCGAAGACCACTAGGCAATTGGCCGCTAGAGGGCGAGATTAAGTTTCCTTTTTTGTCACGAGCTACCCGCCCATCCAAAAACAGAACCGTAAATTCTTTAGCACCCAGATTGAACAAAGTTGGGGCATGCTTTGATGATGGTTTTAGCGCATCATAAACAGCCAGCCCATTAATAGCTAAATCATCGCCCCCTGTAGCTGTGTCTTTCCCATCTAATCTAAAACCGTTGGAAGACCCGCGATCATGATTGTGGCAAGTAGCGCAAGAAACACGGTAGGTGCCGGAGAGAACCCGATCATAAAACAACACTTGCCCCAGTTTGATTTGCGGCGTGGAATAATTTCGGTAATCCTGATCGATAATCGGTTTGGGCAGTTCAGCGCTCAAAACAACCCCGGTCAAAAGCAAACAAACTCCGATCAGTGTGATGCAGAACCGCATCATTTCTCCTTAAATTAAGGTTGGGTTGACCGTATGGTTCACCACCCTTTTAACGGTCAACCCCTGCACAATAATCGAGAATAATACCACCGCGTAGGTACAAGTAAGGAGCAAAGGCTTTTCCGCAATATTCGGCAATGAAAGCGCCAGAGCAACAGATATACCGCCCCGTAAACCACCCCAGGTGAGCACCGGAATAGCCCCGGCATTGAAGGTTTGCTTGAAAGAAAGGACAGTGATTGGGATAGAGACCGATATAAACCTAGACGCCAACACGAGCGGGATTGTAACAACCGCAAGCCAAATAAAGGAAGGATCAAACTGAATCAACAACACCTCCAAGCCGATCAAAAGAAAGAGAATTGAGTTCAGGATTTCGTCAATCAACTCCCAAAAGCTGAACATATACTCACGGGTATGTTCACTCATGGCCAAAGAAGCGCCACGGTTACCAATCAACAATCCAGTAACAACGACGGCAATCGGCCCCGAGAGATGAAATCTCAGCGCCACAGCATAAGTTCCAGCGACGATCCCTAACGAAAGCAGTATCTCCAGCATGTGCTCGTCCATCGTCGACATTAATTTATAGGCAATCCACCCAGTAATGGCGCCAAGCACAGCGCCGCCTATTGCCTCGACCACGAACAACTCAGCTACATGGGCAGCTGTTACTTCTGCTGTTCCAGTGCTGCTGGCAATCGTGAGAAGAATGGAAAACACCACCACACCAACCCCATCGTTAAACAAAGATTCGCCCGCAATCTTTGCTTCCAATGATGCCGGAACATTAATCGATTTCAACAGGCTTAATACTGCCACAGGGTCGGTCGGTGAAATTAATGCACCGAACACCAAAGCCCATATGAACGGCACCGGAGTACCCAATAATTTGGAGAGGTAAAACAAACCAAACCCAACAATAAAGGTCGACATCACCACCCCTAATGTGGCCATAACTCCAATCGCCCAAGCCTGACTGCGCAGAAATGAAAAATCCACATGCAACGCACCGGCAAACAATAAAAAGGCCAACATGCCTTCCATCACCGTTGAATAAAAATCAATCTGGCCGATGGCAGATTTCAACGTATCGGTTATCCCTAAAGCCGGAAATATTTTTTCAATACCAATCATTACCATAGAAGAAATCAACGCCATCACCAACAAGCCAATTGTATGAGGCAGTTTTAAAACAACATGGTTGAACCAGCCAAAGATTCCCGACAACCCTAAGAGCAAAGCAGCAATTTCAAAGAGCGAGAGAGACATGGTGGCGGTTTCTTTCTTGGAAGGCAGGAATCAATTTGTTCTTTGTAAATCACTCTATCTTCAAAGTCACCGCAACGGGGCAATGATCTGAAGCTTTTGGCCGATCCCAGCCCGTACGAGGATAGCGCTCCACATCTTGATCCGGTGGAAAGACGGTGCGAAGCGGTTGGCCATTGCGTACGATATGCGGCAAAGCCTTCTCATTCGTCTTGGCCAATGCAGGCGATGCCAGCAGATAATCCAATTGTACCAAATGACGTACTTCTCGCATATCTGGATCGCGGGTTGATTTTGAATCCCCCCAAGCAAAATGCAAAGTCCATCGGTTATCTTCTTCTCGCCGTTTCAACAAATCATGGGAAAACCCGTTTGCTAATAAGGGCTGAACCCCACTTTTCGTCTCATTAATCATCGTAAACTTGTGCCCCAAACGAGAGCTTCCACCAATCACAACTCGTTCCGTGTAATCATTCAAATCACCACATACCATCCAACGCATTTTGGCCGCCCGCGTTGCCCCGAATTTATTCTCAATGATATTGCGCACGCCTTGAGCCTCGGCAATACGAACGGGCATAGTATATTCGCGCCCCCCGATGCCCCCTCTTCCAGAACCCATCGATTTAAAATGACAGATGAACAAGGTCAAAGGTTTTCTATCAATGCGTAAATTGACCTCCAGGCAATCGCGCCGAAACGCCCGTTCGTGCGCCTCATACCCTAGCTTCAACAATGCATTGTTATGCACCCCTAGCTCAGCAAAAGTGCGTTTTGCATGGCTTTTAACTTTGGTAATTTCAATGGTTTCGCCATTCGCAGTTTTATCCCGTGCCATCAGCGCCACATCTATGCCGCGAGAATCATTGCCCTCAAACCAAACCTTGTTGGGGTATGTCAGCCCCGTTAATGGAGAGAGGTATTCTTTCTCAAAAGCCTTGAGGGCATCAAGATTTTCAATTTCTTGAAGGCAGATAATATCGGCATGACAATCGGCAATCGCCAATGCTGTCATTTGGCGTGCATCATCTTCATGAGAAATGCGAACTTGTTCGTTTCGACTGGTCAATGAAGCCGTAGATTTAGGGCTGCGTGAAGCTTTAAACGCAACCCTCTCCATGAGATTCTCTACGTTAAATGTAGCGATACGGACGGACATTACGGCGCTCCAGAACAAACCAAACTCTATTCTATTGCAATATCCCCCACGAGCAACCTGCTTTGTTTCTGCCTTGTTTAGAATACAAAATGTGTTCATACGCCGTTCATGTTAGTTTCGGCATAAAGGTTTCATAGAGATGGGCAATCATGCCCAATGTCCGGTCTCAACCAAATAAAGGAGATCACTATGAAGAAATTTATCACCATCACTATGGGGGCACTCGTAGCATTTACTGTTGCTGCAACCTCAATCACAGCGCCCGCCCACGCGGGAAAAAGAGAACAACGCATAGTAACAGGCATCATACTCGGTGCCATTGGTGGCGCTATAATCGCGGGTGATATCCACCGCAAGAAAAGACGCCGCGCCCATAGAGCACGCCATTACTACAATGATGGTGGTTACTACAATCGCAGCCATCAAGGCCGCCGTCACAAACGCGGTCACGGTCGCCGTGATTATTCGCGCGATTATTCCGAGCGGTATTTTGATCACTCACGCAGTCGTAATCGTACGCGCAGATATTATGATGACACTCCGCAAGTGGTTTATGAAGAACCTCGTTATCAGCGTCCCGTTTACGTTGCGCCCCGCGTTTCATCCCATAAACGCCATGTAAAGCGGTGCTACGCAGCATACCGCACCTACGATCATCGCAGCGACACCTTCATTGGCTATGATGGCAATGAGCACAAGTGCCGTAAATAAGCGCACAAACTAATCAAAGAAAAAGGCCGGTTCCAACGAACCGGCCTTTTTTGTTTGGGTTGTTTATTTTGCACTCACGTTTGCTGTTTTGTGCTCACGCTGCCGGGCTTCGGCTTTATATATAAGCGCTCACGCTGTCGGCCTGCGGCCTGCGCTGCGCGGGCGCGGCGAGATTCTCGCCGGCTCGCTCTTCGCTCGCTGGAGGTTCCTTGCAGATATGCTTTCTTAGGTACTCCCAAGGCGCTAACAGCGCCCGCGAATAATTTCGCGCGCCCACGCAGGCGGTTTGCAAAGCAAAC
>JAZGFF010000140.1:0-2052 GCA_036479095.1 Rhizobiaceae bacterium
GCCAATTGTTTATACAAGAGGAGTTGGTGGGCAGGAATACGTTTCGTTGGGGAATGCGGAAGCAGCGGAAGGAGCTGTAGATTTTGCCCAAAAAATCATGAAAGTCATCCAAAATTTGAGTGAGTACAGGGATGGATTATTTACAGCTCGTGCTCATGTGATTTCGAGAATTGAGGAGGCGGGCAGTGTAATTCGCGGCAAAGAGAGTTAGTTATTCTGGGCTTAAGATTCTTAAGCCATGAGGGTCTGTGCAGTCGAGTGTATTTTGAACGTGGGATTAAATTATGAAACGTAAACGAGCACTGATAACAGGAACAACGGGCCAAGACGGTGCGTATTTAGCTGAGTTGTTGTTGGGAAAAGGCTATGAAGTACACGGATTAAAACGCAGATCTTCATCCTTTAACACCGAGCGAATTGATCATATTTACCAAGATCAGCATGACGAGGATCAAACCTTCAAGCTTCACTATGGAGATATGGGGGATGCCACCAATCTCATTCGTATTGTTCAAGAAGTGCAACCCGATGAAATCTATAATTTGGCAGCACAAAGTCACGTCCAGGTTAGTTTTGAAACTCCTGAATATACGGCCAATGCAGACGCCCTTGGCCCCCTGCGTTTGCTTGAGGCTATTCGTATTTTGGACATGACTAAAACCACTCGGTTCTACCAAGCTTCAACCTCTGAGCTTTATGGGAATGTTCAAGAAACACCTCAATCAGAAACAACCCCTTTCTGTCCGCGCTCCCCCTATGCTGTGGCGAAACTATATGCCTTCTGGATTGTAAAAAACTATCGGGAGGCCTATGGAATCCATGCTTCCAACGGCATTTTGTTCAACCATGAAAGCCCGATTCGAGGCGAGACATTTGTTATTCGTAAAGTCACCCGTGCCGTTGCCGCGATATCAATGGGACAATTAGACAAATTGTATCTTGGCAACCTAGATGCCAAACGTGATTGGGGACATGCGAAAGAGTATGTTGAGGGGATGTGGCGCATTGTTCAGCAAGATGTACCAAGCGATTTTGTGCTGGCAACAGGCAAGGCGCACAGCGTGCGAGATTTTGTAAATGCCGCATTTTCCAAGGTTGATATCAAAATCGCCTGGAAGGGCAGTGGTGTAAATGAAGTCGGCACCGATACTGAAACCGGGCGCGTGCTGATAGAAGTTGATCCGAGTTATTTCAGACCTACAGAAGTTGATCTGCTGATTGGTGATGCTTCAAAAGCGAAAAAAGAATTAGGTTGGGAAGCCAAGATTGGATTGAACGAAATGGTGGAAGAAATGGTTGGCCACGATTTGGAATTATTGAGAAGCAAATGAACCCTACAAACTCGAAAATTCAACTCGAAGGAAAACGGGTCTATGTGGCCGGTCACAATGGTCTGGTGGGGAGCGCCTTGATGCGTCGCCTTGAGGGTGAGGGGTGTGATTTGCTCACCGCTTCCCGTGTGGATTTGGATTTACGTCAGCAGGCGAGTGTTGAAACTTGGATGCAAAAGCACCGCCCGCAAATTATATTTATGGCGGCTGCAAAAGTGGGTGGGATTCAGGCCAATATCGATAGCCCGGTTGAGTTCCTCTACGATAATTTGATGATTGAAACCAACATCATCCATGCGGCTCATCGTGCAAAAGTGGAGAAACTGGTGAACTTGGGGTCAACTTGCATCTACCCTAAACTTGCTCCGCAACCCTTGCGGGAAGAATATTTACTTACTGGTGCGTTGGAGCCCACAAATGAGGGGTATGCGATTGCGAAAATAGCCGGCATTAAATTATGTGAGGCTTATGGGCGCCAGCACGATTGCAATTTCATCTCCGTGTTACCGACCAATTTATATGGGGTAGGAGATAATTTCGATCTAACCACAAGCCATGTGTTGCCAGCTTTGATGCGAAAAGCACATGAGGCAAAACAAGCAAAGGCTAAACAATTAGTTGTCTGGGGAAGCGGAACGCCAACGCGAGAATTCCTTCATGTAGATGACCTCGCCGAGGCTTTGGTTTTTGTAGCAAAGCAGTACCACGATCGACTTCCGCT
>JAZGFF010000141.1:0-7267 GCA_036479095.1 Rhizobiaceae bacterium
CTGCATTTGGCCGCGTGGGTCGGTGAAGCGAAGATCGAGATATTCGATGTTCTCGTCTTTCATTTGTTTTAAAAGAGAATTTGCTGTGGTCATAATAGGCCTTCCTGAATAATTCAGACAATGTCTGTAAGTTGTAGTTAGTGTTAAACGGCTTCGGAACCGGTCTCGCCGGTACGAATGCGAATGGCTTGTTCGACGTTGGTAACAAATATTTTGCCATCACCAATGCGTCCTGTCTCTGCGGCTTTGCGGATGGCTTCAATTGCGCCTTCCACTTGGTCGTCGTTGACAACCACCTCTATTTTTACCTTGGGTAAAAAGTCGATGACATATTCAGCGCCGCGGTAAAGTTCTGTGTGGCCTTTTTGTCGGCCAAAACCTTTGGCCTCCAAAACTGTTATACCTTGCAGGCCAACTTCCTGCAGCGCTTCTTTTACTTCGTCCAATTTGAACGGCTTGATGATCGCTTCAATTTTTTTCACGCAACCAATTCCTATTGCTTGTGGTGCGTTCGGGAGGAACGCACGATGAATAAGTAAATCCACCAATGGGGCAGGAGAAAATCCCTGAAGCTCCACGGGAGGCAATATTACTTATGCACGTGTTGTGCCAGTTTGGAAATGCTGGAACCTATATTTATTGTGGGTGGCGAAACCGTGAGTATTACTAGGGAATTGGGCATGTGTTTCCTGGTAAGCACCACATCTGCCATAAGAAATGCGTACAAAATATCGACAACTGCCTCGCACATAACCATGATGCCTAATTATTAAGCAGCATTAAATAAACATTTTTATCACTTTCAGGGTAATTAGCTCATTTTGCCCATTGCTCCTAAGGCGATCTCTTGCTATCTCCCACTCGCTCACAAGCATCGCGGCTGTGGCGGAACTGGTAGACGCGCCAGATTTAGGTTCTGGTATCGAGAGATGTGGGGGTTCGAGTCCCTTCAGCCGCACCATGCTATGCCATTAGGGCAAGCCACAAAGTTGGCCGCTTGGTTTTCAAGATATCTTACTGTCTTAAATCCAATTCTAACTGTCCTGTTCTCCCCCCTTTAACTACGCCACAAATCATCCACCAGCATTAACATCCCATCAGCCTTTCCCACCCATACTACCCCCACTGTAATCTAACGGCTGGGCATCAATATGAAACGTCTTATTATCACCTTCGCACTCCTCATGGGCATTTTTAGCACCTCACAAGCGTTTGCGGGACAATCTTCTGCAGCAGTGGTTCGCGCAGTGAATCAAATACGTGTGGCTCATGGGCTAAGGAAACTTCAATTGCATGCTGGATTGCAAAAAGCTGCAAAAGAGCAGTCTGTGTTGATGGCCCGTAAGCAGAAAATGGCGCATACAGTTGGGTTTGGTCATTCTTTCACATCCCGTCTTAAACGGGTTGGCTATCGCGGCTTAGCGGCAGAGAATATTGCGCGGGGTCAAAAAACACTGAAGCGTGTGTTAAGTGGCTGGATGAATTCCCCGGGTCACCGCCGTAACATACTGCACCCGCGCATGCGTTATTTTGGTCTATCTGCGGCTAAATCTGGTGGCCGGAATTATTGGGCAATGGTTTTAGGTGGGTAAATAAAAACCGCCTATTCCCAGCGTGTGCTAGGGAACAGGCGATCATGGTCAAACATTAAGTGTGAAGCTTAGTCAGTTTGCTGGTCACCCGAACTTTCAGGAGCTTCACTACCGGCGGTAGCATCTTCAATTCCTTCAAAATCGTCGCGACCTTCTTTTTCGGGGCCTTTAAAATCTTTACCTCGATAAGAACGGGAGACATCACCAGCTTCACAGTTCACCCAAGGATCAGAGTGACAGTCCTTTGAACCGTTGACAGTCATTGCGTAGCTAGCTTGCGCGCTAAAGGTTGTGAGTATGAGTGCAAGTAGTAGAGTTTTCATTGTTTTATTCCTTCATCAATTACCCTTTCGGGCGGTTACAAGTGACCTGTTGATACAGGAGAAAAACCTCTTCAGATGATCGCTCAAATGAAATTCCTGCGAATAGGGAAGTCCGCAGTAGGTTTCGCTAATGGTATTCTTGTGAAGGAAGGCTTTTGTGTCCGTGATATTACGCATAGTAAGTATTTAAGTGATTATTTGTAAGAAGTTAGGGGAATGATTTACAAATCTTTTTCTAGTTCGCGGGCTCTTTTTAATCCATCGCGTGATAATATCCGATCAAAATATGCATTTACAGTGTCACTTTCGATTGAGAATTTCGCACTTCGTGCCCAATAACCACAATGACCAAGTATTATATCAGCAACCGTAAAGCGATCACCGATTGCATATTCATTAGCTCCTAAACGAATATCCATGGCTTTGATCGCGACTGCAAAATCATACCGAGTGATCTTGCTAACATCGGCCCGCATTTCTTCTGGCAACAGGAAGGTATGGCGCAGCTTTAGCCAAAGGGGGGCTTCGAGATCATTTTGGGCAAAGTGTATCCATGAATCCATTAGGGCACGCTCAGCGCTTGCCGGGGCAGCGCCCAACCCCTTCTCGATATGTTTATCGGAAAGATATGTGACGATCGCCGCTGAATCGATGACTACGATCTTACCATCAACCAAAATTGGCCCTTTTCCTGCGGGGTTATATTTAGTAATTTCCGGTGTGTGCGGTTTTAGAGTTACAATTTCATAGGGTTCCGCTAACTCTTGCAAAGCCCAACTTACTCTGGTGAGCCTTGAACGGGGGCTGCCGACGATCTGATACATCTGGTTTTCCTGAAGGTTTCTGTTGGAAATATAGTGTCATTGAAATTGAGCAACAGCAAATGCAGATACCCCATTGCTCATTTCATTCAAATTGGTTATCACCGCGCGAAGTTTCTACTGGCCACATGGTTGGTGAACACCTAGAACATCCATCAGCAAGAACGAGTTTCGGCACAGGTCGCTATATTGACCATCGCTTACCTCATCAAAGACAAAACGAAGGACTACCCCATGAAGGTCACGGAGACGCTCAACGAAGGCTTGAAGCGCGAAATTACTGTAATTTGCAAAGCAAAAGACATGAACACCAAGCGCGATGAACGATTGGTTGATTTGAAGGACAAGGTCAAGATCAATGGCTTTCGCGAAGGCAAGGTTCCACTTTCTCACGTAGCGAAGCTCTATGGCAAATCTGTCATGAGCGAGTTGGTCAACGAAACCATTGAGGAAGAAACCAAAAAGATTCTCAAAAAACGCGGTGAAAAAGCTGCCCAACAACCTTCTGTCGCCATGACAGAGGATGAATCTGAAGCAGAAGAAATTTTGGCTGGCAATAAGGATTTTGAATTTAAAATCACCTACGAAGTGATCCCGCCATTTGAAGTTGCTGATTTCAAAAAACTAAAAATTGAACGCCCAGTCGTTGAAGTTACCGACGAAGAAATCATGGAGCAGGTTTCACGGATAGCGGAAAGTAATGCTACCTTTGAAGAAAAGAAGGGCAAAGCGGCGAATAAAGACCAAATCACAATGGACTATTTGGGTAAGGTTGATGGGGAACCATTCGATGGCGGTAAAGACGAAGGTGCCACTCTTGTTCTTGGTTCCAATTCTTTCATTCCTGGCTTTGAAGATCAATTAGTCGGCACGAAAGCTGGAGACAGCCTTGAGGTCAAAGTAACATTTCCTGATGAATATGGAGCCGCCCAACTCGCGGGTAAGGATGCCGTTTTTGATGTGACTGTTCATGCCGTATCAAAGCCATCTCCTGTTAAAGTTGATGACGCTTTCGCCAAGACCTTAGGACTTGATGATCTCGAAAAACTAAAGGAAGTGATTAAGGGCCAGATTGAGAGCCAATACGGTGAGCAAACCCGCGCCAAGGTGAAACGCCAACTCCTTGATCAATTGGATAAGCTACACAAGTTTGATCTCCCAGAAGGAATGGTCGAACAAGAGTTCAACAACATTTGGGGTCAGATCAGCAAAGATCTTGAAGAAGCCGGAAAGACTTTCAAAGATGAAGGTACAACCGAGAAAAAAGCCCGTGACGACTATATGAAACTTGCCAAGCGCCGTGTTCGTCTTGGTTTGGTTCTTGCTGAGATTGGTGAAGATGCCAAACTCGAAGTGAGCGAGACAGAACTTCAACAGGCACTAATGCGCCAAGTTCAGCAGTATCCTGGTCAAGAACAACAAATCTATGAGTTCTTCCAGAACAACCCAGATGCTGTTGGTGGCTTGCGCGCCCCAATCTTTGAAGAAAAGGTTGTCGATTACATCGTCGAACTAGCGAATGTAAAAGACAAGGTCGTCAGCAAAGAAGAATTGATGAAGGAAGATGAGCTACCTGAATAAGCTCTTTTATTTTATCGCTACAAATTTATGGCCGTCCCATTTTCTGGAGCGGCCATTTTTTTGTATCTAAAACCATTGCTGTGGCTGCTAGCCAAAACGCCCTGATGCGTGGGCGAGCATTGTGTAAACCTTACCGGTATCAGAAGTTAGGTAGGTTTGGGTCATGATGTTGTCGCTATCATTCTTTGCGACATCGGCGATCAAATTCTCGAAATCGCTAACATAACGGTCTACGGACGATTTGAATTTTGGATCGCTGTGATATTTAGCGCTAATCTCATCGAATGTTTGGCGCCCTTGGGGGGTATAGATTGCTTTGCTGAAAACATTCCTATCGCCAGCTTGATAACGTTGCCACAGATCAATCGCGGTTGCATGCTCAATTGATTTTGCAATGTCAGCCGACAATGAATTCAATGAATCAGTTTTAGCTCCGCTTTGGGCGCCCGCTATTGGAGGGCTGCTTGGAGCGTCCTCTTGTGATGCACGGCGCAGCAGATCACTCACCCAACCACCACCTGCGGTTTGTTTGGGGGCGGGAGTATTAGTAGTTTCAAAATCAAGGGCTCCACGTAAAGGGGCTGTGCTCACAGCAGTTACGCTTGGTGCAGTCGATGGTGAAAAGGAGGGTGCTTGTTGTTGTCTATAGGGGATGGGTGGTCTTTGCTGTGCGGGGCGAGTTGCAGAAGGTTTTGGTGTTCTCGCAACAGGTGTTGCCTTTTCAGCCGCGCTTACGAAATTGCTTGAAGCAGCATCCTGGTGGCGTTGCGTAGTGGCCACGATACCTTGCAAGTCTTTCAGTGCTTTTATTTGATCAGAAACAACGCGCCGCATTGCGGAGGTGGATTCTTTTGTTTCTTCAGGAAGATCAATGACGCTCTTTTTCAACTCATTGCGAGTGTTGGCAAGATCAGTTCTCAAATCATGGGCAGCAGTTTTCATTTCTTGGGTGGCGCTTGCAAATCTTTCAGTTGCTTCACGCGCGGCTTGGCCAACACTTTCCGATAGGCCTTGTGTCAATGTCAGGGCTCTTCCCTCAGCGTTGGTAACCGATTCAGTTAGCATCGCTGCAAAACGACCCATCAACTCTTCCAGGTCTGAAGATTTTGCCACTAGGCCATTGGTCAACGATTCAATCGCATCGCGACGATCATCTAGGCTGACAGCAATGTTGCTTTGGGTTTCATCAAGTAGGTGAGAGACCGCATTAAGGGCATTTGATTGATCCTCAAAACGGCTGGCTATTTCTGCGATTTCAACGAGCACAATCGCCGACACTTCTTTGAGACCAAGATAATTGTTCTCGATAAGACTAGAGGAGGCATTCAAATCGCCAGAGGCATCAGTGACTGCTTTGGTGAATTCTTCGGTACGCTCCACCAGCGAGTTTTGTGCCAAACTCATTGTACTATCGGCAGTCGTAATTAGCTGCGAAAGCGATTCATTTGATTCAGTTAAGCGCGCTAGCAAATCGCCCACTTCGGTTCGTAATTTGTCATTCGTTTGGCTTAAGGCCTCAATCGATTCATTGGCTTTTGCTGTGAGGGTGTTGACCATGGCCGCTGATTCATTGCGAACACGATCGCCAACATCCTTGGCAACTTCAGTCATTTTTTGGGTCATTTCTTCGCCAGTAACGGCGAGGGTTGTTGCTTGATTTTCAACCACATTAGAAAGGGTGTCAGAGGACTTGCTTAGTTTGCCAACCAAATCTGTCGTGCGCTCTTCCAAGGAGAGGTAGCGTGCTGCCAAATCTTCTGCAGCCGCCTGCGCAGAGAGCTCCATTCGTTCGTTTGAAGAAACCAACATTCCTTCCAATTTGTTTGCCGCTTCATCTGCAGAAGATTTAAGCAGCTTAGAAGTATCATTGAGTTTTTCAGCCAAGCCAATTGCAACTTCTTCCGTTGATTGGGCAAGGGTTGCTGCAACTTCTTTACCCTGGGTTTCAAAATTCCGAAGCAGGGGCAGGGTATCCCGTGTCAACAATTGGCTAAGCTCACGGGAGCGGGCAGCCAAGGTGGTGTTTAATTCTGCAGTGCGTTCAGCAAGGGAGGTTGTTAATTGCTCTGTCCTAGCCGAAATAGCACCATCAGCAGCTTCGATTTGCTCGCTGATTTTACCTTCCATAGCGATGATTGATGCAGTCACAGATTCTTCGGCTTTCGCCGCTTCATTGGTCATCGCAGATGTGATGCCGCTTATGTTGGTGTCCATCTGCTCAGACAACTCTTTTGCCCGTTCAGTCAGTTGCTCATTAATCTTTTCAGCACCCGCATCAAGGGAGGTCCCGATTGCATCGATGCGTGTGCCAAGGGTGATGTCTATTGCGCCAATTTGCTCATCAAAGCTGTCTTTCATGGAGTTTGTGCGCTCTGAAAGAATTTTATCAGCTGCTGCTGTACCCTCGGACAAAGTTTTGTCGATGCTGGCAACGCGCTCCGCAACACGTTCATCCATGTCCGTCAATCTTGAAGCGAATTTGCCATCGACTTGTTCAACTTGGTCGGCAACTTTTTGATTTATTTCGTCGATTCTAGACGACATGGAGAGACTGAGTTCCATCGCCTTGGTTTCGATAGATTCGTGGGTTTCCGCTAAATGCTGTGTCAGATCGGTTTTGATCGTTTCGTGACCATCGGTGAAAACTTTAGCGATATCGCGGGTGCGTTCCGCAAGCGTTTCGTTGATTTGTTGTGTGCGAGTATCAAGCGCGTTATCGATTTTATCGACATTTGCACTTAATAATTGGCTTCGATCATCCAGTTTTGAAACCATCTCATCAACGCGTCCGGTGAGGGTTTGCCCAAAACTGCTAATCCGTTCACCCAAGGTCTTATCTACATTTTGGGCACTGGTCTCCAAAGCTTGGCTCAGTTCCAATGTGCGTTGGCCTAATTGTTCAACAAGAGCATTGCCTCGGGTATGGAGATCTTTGTCGATGGTTTCAAAT
>JAZGFF010000142.1:0-9121 GCA_036479095.1 Rhizobiaceae bacterium
AAAAAGAGATCGACCCGCGTTCCCTCCAGGGGTGTCGACGCGGTGGCGGTGCTATAGCTTGAGTAGGGCGGGAGTGCAAGCCTTATATAGATAGATGAGGCTATTTCCTAGCAAGTTTATCTGATAGAAATCGCCTAGGAATTAATGGGACTTGCAGAATGAAATTTACTCGATTTAACAAAGTCTCAGCCGTGATCGCAGTTGCTTGCGCGATCGGGTTTGTTGTTGCCAAAGATAGCGACATATCAATCACCGATATTGCCCCAGATAGCCAGTTTTTTGATAAAGAGTTTTTCTTTACCATTGGCGCCCTCTTCACATTTTTTACTTTCTGGAAGTGATAAAATTGAAGTAGATCGAGTTTGTTATTTATGGGCATGAACATCTTGATCGCCCTTGGCCATGGCAAGGTGGTGAGCTTGGTGGTGGGCGCCAGTTGCCATCACTCCAAAGAACCCAAGGGCAGCTAATTTTTGTAGTTCGTCTGCACTTGATGCGCTCACAGTTAAGATTGCACCATTTTCCATTGTTTTTGCCGTTGCTTTCCAAGGTGTGATGGAAGGGAGAACACCCGCGTGGGCGGGGATCATTGCTTGTATTGCTTGTTTGGTTCTACCTGAGCCCGTCACAGTAAATGTGATTGAATTACCCAAAATGTTTGCCTCAGCTTTGGCGCGTAAGCTCACTTCATCCATATCAATCAAGTGTTCACGCAAGGCATCAATATCAACTTTGCTCCAATCTGTTTTTGGGTCATTGAGGAGCAATTCAACGATTTCAGCGATGGTTGCGAAAGCACCTTGGCCTGGTTCCTTTGGTAAGACGGTATTCGATTTGGCAACTTTGCCCATCTGATCATGATTCATAGTTGCACTATGATCCATTGTGCCGTGGCCGTGGCTTTGCTTTTTTTGGGTTATTGAAGCTGCAAATACGGTGTTCGATGAGAGGCCAAGGATGATAATTGAAGCGATAAAGGAGGGGAGTGTAAGTTTAGACATGAATTAGTTCCTGAAAATTGTGTTGTCAGTTTTTAGCAAATGCTTATAAAATAAAATATGATTTCAATCATATTTGCGAATTTGTAATGTTACCTAAGCCCTTTGATCTTATTCCCACTAAAGCACACCATCCTAGACGATTTGATAAAAATGGTTTGGTTTTTCGCCAAGGGGGTAAAACTCGTGGTTTGTTTTTTGTAATAGACGGGTGCATAGAGTTGCGGCGTTTTACGGAAGCTGGGCAAACAATCACGATCCATAGGGCCCGCAGTAGTGAAACCTTTGCGGAAGCTTCTTTATTTAGCCAGACCTATCATTGTGATGGGATTGCAACTTGTGAGAGCAACCTGGTTGAGTTGGATCGTTCGATCATTTTGGAAAAAATTCAAAATGATCCCAATTTCGCCTTAGCCATCGCCAAAAGATTTGCCCAACAAAACCAATACTACCGGCGTAAGTTAGAACTGTTGGCCATCAAAAGTGCTGAGGATCGAATTTATACTGCGATTGTTGATGGTCTCTTCACTGGGAAAATAAAGGCATTTGCAACTGATATTGGGTTAACCCATGAGGCGGTCTATCGAGGTTTAGCAAAATTAGTTGATAAGAGCCTGCTGATAAAAACTGGGCGCGGCAAATATGCGCCAACAACGACAGCCAAAAATCTGCTCTTAATCTAATCGAAAAGGCTGGATACCGATTGTTCAAGGGCGGTTCTGTTGACTGCTTCCCCGAGAAGATCTGCGATAGAAATCACGCGAATATTGTGGGCAGCTTCAATGGCGCTGGTCGGTTCGATTGAATCTGTGATCACCAACTCTTTTAGCTTTGACGAGGTGATGCGTGCTACTGCGCCGCCTGAAAGGACGCCGTGGGAAATATAGGCGGTTACACTTAGGGCACCGTTTGCGAGTAATGCATCGGCGGCATTACAAAGGGTGCCGCCGGAATCGATAATATCATCGATCAGGATGCAGTCTTTACCCGTCACATCGCCGATCACGTTCATGACTTCCGATTCTCCGGGTTTGTCACGGCGTTTGTCGACAATTGCCAGTTGAGCGTTCATACGCCGTGCAAGGGCACGGGCGCGAACAACCCCGCCGACATCTGGTGAGACCACCATTAAGTTATCGACATCGTAATTTGCTTTCAAATCACGGCTCATGACGGGCACCGCAAAAAGATTGTCGGTGGGAATATCGAAAAAGCCTTGGATTTGCCCAGCATGAAGATCGAGGGTCAGGACACGATCAGCACCCGCTTCCGTTATTAAGTTTGCTACCAGTTTTGCTGAGATCGGTGTGCGAGGGCCGGCTTTTCTGTCTTGGCGGGCGTAGCCGAAATAGGGCAGCACCGCAGTGATGCGTTTAGCTGAAGAGCGGCGAACTGCATCAATCATGATGAGTAATTCCATCAGGTGATCGTTTGCGGGGTAGGAGGTCGATTGCAGGATGAAGACATCTTCACCGCGCACATTTTCTTTTATTTCAACGAAAATTTCTTGATCGGCAAAGCGACGAACCACACATTTGCCAAGAGGCATGTCGAGATATTGTGCGATGTCCTCGCTCAAACTCTTGTTTGCGTTTCCAGAGAAGAGTTTCATGGGAGCCTGCAGTTAGGGCGCGCGGTTCGTGAGCCGACAAATGATAAATGTCTCTTAGCAACAGCTTGTACCTCGCGCCAAGTAAAATCATCGGCTTATCCCCATTTTCACAGAGCCTTATCGTACGATGAGGTCTAATCCGTGTTTGGAAAGGGCTTTTGGTTTGTCTTGGGTGGTTAAATAGGTTTGCCCTAAAGTCATGGCGCTATCGTTTTCACTGTCCATAATGATCATATGGGCAAATAGGCTCATGTTTGGCTCGATGAGGGTGTCATTGCCTGCATACATCATTTGCCCATCCATCCAGCAGGGGGCGTAACGGGCGCCAACGGTATAACCACAGGCGTTCAAACGATGGCGGGAGAGGCCTGCTTCATCCATGGTTTTGGCATGGGCAGAAAACAGATCACCAAAGGTGTTACCAGGTATCATTGCCTTCTCAACAGCCAAAAGGGCATTGCGGCAGGCTTCAAATAAGGTTTCCTGTTCATTGCGGGGTTTACCTATAATCAAAGTGCGCATCATAGCCGCATGATATTGGGCTGACACCCCTGCCCATTCTAGGGTGAGTTGATCGTTTTTTGATAGTTTGCGGCGTCCTGATTTATAGCGGCAAAGAAGAGCGTCGCTTCCTGATCCGATAATAAAAGGATTGGCGGGATAATCGCCACCCGCTTCAAAAATAGCCTGATGCATTGCGGCTAATATTTTGCCCTCATCAGCGCCTGATTTTGTCTGCGCAATCGCGGCATCGAGGGCGAGATCAGCATAACGAGCAGCTTTCTTAATGTGCTTTATTTCTTCGTCTGATTTGATAATTCTTAAGGCGGGGATAATTCCTGAGGCATCTTGAAGTTTGCTGAAGCTATCGAGTGCATCATCGAGCTTTCGGCCATTGCTGGCGGTGAGGCCATGGGTGTCATATTCAATGCCAAGCTTTGCGCCAAGCAGCCCCAAATCGCTCAACATATCGCGTAAATCATGGGTAGGGTTGGCCGTTTTTGAATCGACCCACAGCACTATATTTTGAATATTGGAAGTATGGCGGGCTTGGCGCAAATCTGCAGAGCGGGTGAGCAGAGCCATTTCGCCATCGCGTTTGACCACTAGACATTGAAAGAAGCAAAAGCCGAACGTATCGTAGCCGGTCAGCCAATACATGCTTTCTTGGGCAAACAGCAAGATCGCATCGAGTTTATCGATTTCCATCTTAGCGATGAGTTTGCTTTTCCGGTCGGCAAATTCTTGTTCTGAAAAATGTAACATTGGTTTTCCTTTCCATTAGGTTGTCAGTCTAGGCATTAAAGACAATAGCCGACAGCTGGCATCCATATTGGGATTCGCCTTGGTGCGTGGCGCGACGGTAAGAATAAAAATTTTCGTCCTCTGCATAGGTGCATCTGTTGAGGCTCGTGGCATTTACCCCTGCATTTTTCAGGCGCGAAACGATGTACCCGCTTAGATCAAAACGGAAATGGCCGGCGTTGTTGGACTGGGTAAAATGGCGTTTGTTCTCCGCCGAATGTTGCAAGAAGGGGGCGGGAAAATCGGGCCCCACTTCATAATTGGTTTGCGATATTGAGGGGCCAAGAACTGCAATGATGTTTTTACGGGAGCCGCCTAATTTTTCCATCTCGATAATTGTGTTTTCCAAGACTCCATTTAAAGCACCTTTCCATCCTGCATGGGCGGCGCCAATGACTCCCGCTTTTTCGTCAACAAATAGCACTGGGCCACAATCGGCGGTTAAAATGCCGATGGCAATATTGGGCCTGTTTGTGACGATACCATCTGCCTGCGGGCGCTCGGCTGGCCACGGGCTTTGGGCAAAAACAATATTTGAAGAATGGATTTGATAAGGGGTAGCCAACTGATCTGGCAAAACACCAAGATGGTTGGAAATCAGGGCGCGGTTTTTTGTTATATGGACAGGGTTGTCGTTTGATCCCAGTCGTGCATTTAGCCCTGAATACAGTCCTTTTGACACCCCACCTTTGCGGGTGAAAAAGCCATGGTTGACGCCTTCAATAGTGCTAATTTGGGGCGCTAAGACGGGGGATAGGGTGCTCATGATCTGCCGCAATATTAGAGTTTAAGCCTTAGCCTAGCTCAATGGTTGAAGGGTGCAAGTCTAGATTTTTTTAAGTTGAGAACCCCGGCCAATCAATTTCCCTAGAACCAAAAGCCATGGCTTTGAATAGGGTTCCCATTTTGTCTGGTTTGGCAAGGCGTTCAACCGCAATGCGGAACTCTTGTTGCAGTTCTTTGCTTTGCCCTGCGCCAAGTTTTCCTGCCCGTTCTAACAGCCCAAGATTGAGCAAAAATTCCCCTTGGGTTACGGGTCTTGGAACCTTACAATTTGCTGCTAAGGCTGCCTCCACCAGGGGCGAAAAATCTACGTGGCTGGTAAGATCAACCAACCCCATGTTTGTAAGCGGGGCGGTGAATTTGTGCGCACTGATCGCTTGGAACGTATCACCAAAGCCTGGTTGTAAATGGCCATAATCAATGAATAATGCTGCGCCAGAGTTTTCATGAACATGATTTGCAAGATTTGAAATCAGGGATTTCCTTGCCGGCGCTGTTTCAAAAATCGTTCCATCTGGCTTTGCAAAATGATTAGACGGGAGCTCGTCGAGATTTAAAGTGTTGGGGCGCAGCTGAAAAACCAGTTGATCAGCTTTAGAGCCGATCACTCTTTCATACCACTTGTTCTCGTGTTTCACCCATTGGTGGAAGGGCAGGGCATCAAGAAACTCATTGGCAATTAGGATTGTCGGAGCCTTGGGCAAGGTACTCACATCAGACATCCACCTGATTGGAATTTTCCTTTTTGATAGGGTCTGTTTTTGTTGCTCAATCAAGGTTGAACTGATTTCTACCAGATGAACATTTACGGCATCCATAAATGCTGGCATTGCCCTTCCAGCCCGTAAAAGGTCATCCATCAATGTGCCGTGACCCGGGCCCAATTCAAC
Organism: Rhizobiaceae bacterium; assembly: GCA_036479095.1. GTDB lineage: Bacteria > Pseudomonadota > Alphaproteobacteria > Rhizobiales > Rhizobiaceae > Pseudahrensia. The sequence goes on from JAZGFF010000142.1 coordinate 5,589, forward strand.
CAGGTTAAATTGTTTGGGAGAGCCAAGCTTTTGCCAAACTTCCATGCACCAGACGCCAATGAGTTCGCCAAACATTTGGCTGATTTCTGGCGCGGTAATAAAGTCTCCCGACTTACCAATAGGGTCGCTGCTGGTGTAATACCCGTGGGTTGGGTGGGCTAGGCAAAGGTTCATGAAATCAGCAACGGAGAGGGGGCCTTCGCTGCTGATCTGGTTGTGGATTTCTCGTTCTAGCTCATTCACGCGGTATCTAGTTCCGGTTCGTGGTGGTGCCATGGGGTGCGGTTCTTCGCTGATATCATGCCCCACAAACCAATCGCCAACATGGGGATGGAAAGGATCATTCCCATGGTCAGCCAGTCGCCATAAAGGAAGCCCAAATGGGCATCTGGTTGGCGGAAGAATTCAACAATAATACGGGAAGTGGCGTAGCCAAATACCCAAGCACCACCAATGAAGCCAGGGGTTTTGAGTTTGTGAAATTTGAAAATTAAAATGGCCAAGACAATGAACAATAAAGCCCCTTCGAGACCGGCCTCATAAAGCTGGCTTGGGTGGCGCGGTTCTGGGCCACCATTTGGGAACACCATACCCCAGGCAACATCGGTGGTGCGGCCCCAAAGTTCGGAGTTGATAAAGTTAGCGATACGGACAAAGAAAATGCCAAAACATGAAGAAGCGGCGATAACATCAAGCATAGAAAAAGGGGAGAAGTTTCGGCTGCGAGCAAATAAAACCATGGCTATGATTGAGCCTATCGCTCCACCATGGAAACTCATGCCGCCATCCCAAACCGCAGGGATTTGCAAAGGGTTCGAGAGATAATAGGAGAGGTTGTAAAAAAGAACATATCCCAAACGCCCACCGGCGATGATTCCCACCACAGCCCAGGTTAAAAAATCATCCAAATCTATCGTACGAATGGGGGAGCCAGTGGCAGGCCAAAGCTTTGGATTGTTGGCAACTTTTTTGGCGAAAAACCAGCCCAGCATGATGCCAAGCACATACATGGCGCCGTACCAATGCACGGAAAGGGGGCCGATGCTAAAGATTACGGGATCGATTGCGGGAAAGGGAATGGCTGCTGCGTAATAGGCGAGTGGGTTCATGGTTCGATTTCTGTATTGCCTGTTGCGTTTCTTTTGCCTGTAAACAAGTTAGTTCGCAAGCTGAGTGGTTGAAGGTTGCGCTGAGAAACCCTAAATAGGGTATAAGGATCAATTTCGGGAACACTATGATGAGCGATAATAATCAAGGGCCGAGCCGTATTTTTGACGAGTTCGCAAAGTTAATGACAGATGCAGCTGGCGTGGCGCAAGGAGCACGGCGTGAAGTTGAGGGCGCACTTAAGGGCCAGGCTGAACGGTTCATGGGGCAGATGGATATGGTGCACCGTGATGAATTTGAAGCGGTGAAAGAAATGGCCTCCCGCGCACGGCTGGAAAATGCAGAACAACGCAAAGAAATTGATGCGCTAAAAGAGCTTATCGGTGGCGCGGGGAAACCCAAAACAAAAGCCAAAGCGGCCAGCAAGACGACAGCAAAAACCAGCGCGACACCAACAAAAAAAGCCTCCGTGAAAAAACCAACGGCAAAAAATTAATTTCCTAAAACTTACCCACAATTTCTTTCACCAGTGGATAAGTTTTGAAAGTTTGAATCTTTTGAATCATTTGGCGGCGGTTGCCGTCATTTTGATTCAGGGGCTTCGTTGCGATTCTGTGTACACACTCGCGCTTGGGGCTTCACCTGAAGCTTTAGCGTACTAAGGTGAATCTATAGAATGATTCGGGACGGTGTTGCGTCATCTGTTCCTCCCGTTGAAAATTTTTGAGTGGTGTCCGTGGTTCTGGAAGAGTGTCGCGCGGGTGCGCTTTGTTGATCTTGGAGAGACTATTTGTATGGGAATAATGAATACAGAATTGCAACGAGGCGCTCATCCTGTTGATGCGGTTGAGTTGGTTGCCGACATCAACGAATGGTCTTTCGAGCGTTCAGCCGAAGATGAAATTTCGATTTTGGTGCAGGGCGTTTGGACAGATTATAGTGTTTCATTTTCTTGGATGGAAGATTTTGAAGCGCTGCATATCTCCTGTGCATTTGATATGCGCGTGCCGGAGAAACGGGTGATTGAAACCATGCGCTTGATCAGCACTGTCAACGAGCAGATGTTATTTGGCCATTTTGAAATGTGGCTTCAAGATGGTTCTGTGATGTTCCGTCACGCGGTTCCCCTTTCTGGTGGGGCGGTGGCTAATGAAGCCCAAATTGAGTGTTTATTAGATTCAGCGCTGACGTCCTGTGAGCGTTATTACCAAGCCTTCCAATTCGTCGTTTGGGCCGGAAAGCCTTCGACGGAAGCGTTGGACAGCGTGCTGTTCGACACGGTCGGCGAGGCGTAGCCGTGTCCTCCCGCGCGTCTGCTTCGTCGACCATTTGTTTAATCGGTGCAGGGAATATGGGCGGGGCGATGTTGGCTGGCTGGCTTGAAGCTGGCCATGACCCGGCGGCCATCACTGTGGTCGATCCAAATCCACCTAAATTGATGGCTGACGTAATAGCCAATAACGGGGTGCGGCATGTCACTTCGGCGGAACAAGCGGATGTGCCTGATTTGGTTTTGGTGGCTTTAAAGCCGCAGATCATGGAAGCTGTATTACCAGGGTTAAGCTCGCTGGTGACCAGCGAGAACTGCCTTCTTTCGGTTGCGGCAGGTACGCCGATTGCAAAATTAGCAGCACCGTTTGCCGCAGTTTCACCACGCATCATCCGTGCCATGCCAAACACTCCAGCAATGGTGCAGCGGGGAATTACCGTGTGTGTAGCAAATGAAATGGTGACAAAATCACAACGCACCATGGTGAGCGCGATTTTAACCGCAATTGGGCAGGTTGAATGGGTTGATAATGAAGCTTTAATTGACGCTGTGACAGGTGTTTCCGGTAGCGGCCCGGCTTATGTTTTTCATCTAGCCGAAGCGCTGAGTGAGGCCGGTATAAAAGCCGGATTACCGCCGAAATTGGCACAAGAATTGGCGAAAGCCACGGTAAGCGGGGCAGGGGAGTTGATGCGCCAATCTGATTTATCCCCGACGACTTTACGCGAAAATGTTACCTCGCCCAATGGCACAACAGCTGCCGCTTTGGAGGTGTTAATGGCCGATGATGGTTTCCCTCGACTTTTAGAACGCGCCGTAGCTGCCGCAACAAAACGTTCTCGCGAACTGGCCAAGTAGCTGGAGCGCCAAATTTCTGGAGTGACAGAAATGATTGCCACTGAAATTAGTTTCGATGATTTTTTGAAGGTCGAGATTCGCGCTGGCACGGTAATCAAAGCCGAACCTTTTCCTGAAGCACGAAAACCGGCAATCAAACTGCTCATCGATTTCGGCGACGAAATTGGCGTGAAAAAATCTTCCGCACAAATTACCGATCATTATCCCATCGAAAAATTGATTGGGCGGCAGGTCATGTCAGTCACCAATTTCCCACCCCGCCAAATTGGCCCCTTTATGTCTGAAGTCCTTACCTTGG
>JAZGFF010000143.1:0-6903 GCA_036479095.1 Rhizobiaceae bacterium
ATTATAACGAGGATGAAAGTTAACTTCTCCGCCGACAGTTGGCACACCGAAGGAATTACCGTAGCCACCAATGCCGGAAACCACTCCAGAAACTAAGTGGCGTGTTTTGGGGTGATTTGGGTCGCCAAATCGTAACGCATTCATTGCAGCAATGGGTCGTGCTCCCATGGTAAAAACATCCCGTAGGATACCGCCTATCCCTGTCGCTGCACCCTGATAGGGTTCGATAAATGATGGGTGATTATGGCTTTCCATTTTGAAAACGATGACATCGTTATCACCAATATCGACAACCCCCGCATTTTCACCGGGACCATGCACAACGCGCGGGCCTTCGGTTGGGAGTGTCTTTAACCATTTTTTGCTGGATTTATAGGAGCAATGTTCATTCCACATTGCCGACCATATCCCCAGCTCAGTGTAGGTCGGTTCACGCTCAGTAAGTTCAATTATCCGAGCGTACTCTTCTTCGTTAAGACCGTGGTCTTTAACGAGTTGAGGGGTGATGGTTTGGGTATTATTTACGGTCATGATTTCAGTAGGTTTCGATCAACAGCTAGTTCGCCCGCGTGCCCAAGAATTTAGGGATGCTGCGAGATTGGAACCTTGTTTGGAGTTAAGCAGAGGGCCAAAAGTGGTGAATTGATTACGCCCACCACGCCGTTCAGCTTGTGCAACTAAGTGCGGGAGCCCAGCGGGGTTGTTACGTGGTACGATAAGAATACGCGGCTTACCAGAGAATGAGTTTAGTTCTGTTGCCATTTTATATTTGCGAAAAGCTGGATGCTTCTTTTTGAACCAACAGGCCTGCACCTGTTTTGCAACCCGCGTCATCATGGCCTGCGGTCGTTCTTGCTTGCTTTTGGTTAGGGAAACGCTCGGCGCTTTTGTTTGGTTGCATCCTGAGAGGAATACAATGGGGATACACAGCATTGCGAGAATGGAGATTCTTAAGGAAAATTTGGAGGTCATTAGGCTGCCCGACTTTCCAAAATGTTTAATGCACCTTCAAATAAACCACGCCCATCTGTCCCGCCATGGGCAGGTTCGATTAAATTCTCTGGGTGTGGCATCATCCCCAAGATATTGCCTGCGCGGTTAAATATCCCAGCGATATCATTGATGGAACCATTTGGGTTGGTTTCTGGCGTGTAGCGAAAGGCCACTTGGCCATTGCCTTCAAGCTTTTTCAGGGTGCCAGCATCAGCAAAGTAATTCCCGTCATGATGGGCAACAGGACATCGGATGATTTCATTTTGGCGATAAACGCGGGTAAAAGGGTTGCTGGTATTGGTAACTTGCAGATTGACTTCTTTACAAACGAAGGTCAGTCCAGCGTTCCGCATCAATGCTCCCGGTAACAGGCCAGCTTCAGTTAGTATCTGAAAACCATTGCACACCCCAAGAATTCGCATTCCAGCTTTTGCTGCATCACGAACGGTATTCATAATCGGCGCACGGGCGGCGATTGCCCCTGCGCGTAAATAATCTCCATGGGAGAAACCACCTGGAATGATCAGTAAGTCGGTATCAGGTAGGGAAGTGTCAGTATGCCAAGCCAGCGAAGGAACTTGGCCCGAGATTTTGGTGATCGCAGCAATCATATCGCGATCGCGATTGGAACCAGGGAATTGTATGATTGTGGTTTTCATTTAATTTATATCGACCAAATAATCTTCGATCACCGTATTCGCTAGTAATTTTTCACACATCTCTTCCAGAATTTCTTTTGCCTTAGGCTTTGAAGTGGCATCTAAACTTATATCAAAGGTCTTGCCCTGTCGGACTTGGTTTATTCCCTCAAATCCCAAAGCGCTTAAAGCACCTTCGATGGCTTTACCCTGCGGGTCTAGTACACCATTTTTCAAGCGAACGGTCACAGTTGCATTGTAGTTTTTTGTCGACGTCATTTATCTGATTTGACCAAAACTGGCCCCTTACTACGGTTAGGCTCGTTTTCTTTGATAATACCTAATCGTCTGGCAACTTCTTGATAGTTCTCTAATAAACCACCGAGATCCTGCCGGAATCGGTCCTTGTCCATCTTTTCTTTGGTTTTCACATCCCAAAGGCGGCAGGAATCAGGAGATATTTCATCCGCTAAGATCACGCGCATTAAATCATTTTCGTAAAGCCGTCCAAATTCGATTTTGAAATCCACTAATTGGATGCCGACACCCAAGAACAAACCACTCAAAAAATCATTGATACGGATTGCCAAAGCCATCATATCGTCGATTTCAGCAGGAGTTGCCCAGCCAAACGCGGTAATGTGTTCCTCTGAGACTATCGGGTCGTCTAACTCGTCGTTCTTATAATAAAATTCTATAATAGAACGGGGAAGGACCGTAGCTTCCTCAATCCCAAGCCTCGTGGAAAGTGACCCAGCCGCTATATTACGAACCACCACTTCGATTGGGATAATTTCAACTTCTTTTATTAATTGTTCGCGCATATTGATGCGTTTAATAAAGTGGGTAGGGATGCCGATTGAGTTAAGTTTATCAAATACATACTCGGAAATGCGGTTGTTGAGTACGCCCTTACCGTCAATGATCTCATGTTTTTTTGCATTAAAAGCGGTGGCATCGTCCTTAAAAAACTGAACCAGTGTACCCGGTTCCGGCCCCTCATAAAGAATTTTAGCCTTGCCTTCATATATTTTACGGCGTCTGCTCATGTTCTTGTATCCCAGAATCACTGTGCGAAGAGAATTTGAACCTCATTGGGGAGCAATAAGCCACGCAAAGGGTAAAAACAATTGCATTGAATGGTTGATAAGAGATTTGACACAGAAAAGGCGATATTGATTTGAATGACAGGTGCGCCTACATCATAAGATAAGAAACGCGGGAACTTATGATTCCTACGTAGTATTTATGAAAGAAAATGATCATGGCTTCATTGGAAGATCGCGGCGAAGGTTTTGAAAAGAAATTCGCCCATGATGCAGAACTGAAATTCAAAGCCGAAGCGCGACGTAATAAATTGCTTGGCGAATGGGCGGCTGCTGAAATGGGGCATGCTGATCCTGCTGCCTATGCCAAAGAAGTTATCATGGCCGACTTTGAAGAGCCCGGTGACGAAGATGTTTTTCGCAAGGTCCGTGGTGATTTCGATGCAAAGAAATTATCAATTTCTGATGATGTAATTCGGGAAAAAATGCGTGCGTTATTGGCACTGGCAGTGGAACAAGTTCAAAGCGCGTGATGAATTGGTATGAACAGGGGGATTTATGGATCAGTTAAGAAACCTACTTGGCTCAACTCAAATGGTGATGAGCGGTTGGTGCGGTTATCAAGACCCACTTTATTTGGCAGCAGTGGCAAGAACGGGTGTGGATGCGGTCACCCTCGATATGCAGCATGGCATGCAGACTGAGAACAGCGTAATTCACGGTGTTGCAGCAATTGCAGCTTCCTCAAAACCCGCTCTGGTGCGTATTCCAGTTGGACGCTTTGAACTGGCCAGCAAGGTACTGGATGCTGGTGCCCAGGGCATTATAGCTCCGATGATCAACACGGTTGAAGATGCCGAACAATTGGTTTCCTATACAAAATACATCCCAGTTGGGGATCGATCTTATGGACCAAGTCAGGCGGCTGCCATTCTACAGGTTTCTGGTGTTGATTATGTTAAAAATGCAAACAAGGATTTGATCATCTTTGCTATGATCGAAACAAAAGAAGCCGTTGAAAACATGGAAGCGATTGCAGCCGTGAAAGGCATCGATGGGTTATTTTGTGGGCCCGGCGATCTATCGATATCAGTTCGTAACACGGTAATTCCGGATGCTTATGGCGTTGATACAATCAAGATTGTTGAGAAAATTAAGCAAGTTTCCCACGATGCAGGGAAATTTGCCGCCACTTGGTGTGGTAATTTGGAGCAAATTGAATTGGTCAATAAAATCGGGTTTGATTATGCTGCGATGGGGACGGACGATCTACTTCTCTCCCAAGGAGCCAATGCGCTGCTTGAAAGTATGAGTTTTAGATCGCAAGCCTAGCAGCTTAACAGCTCATAAGTCCTTCATAAAATTGGCAAAAACCATCAATCCGTCAGGCCATGGGCCATGGCCACTTTCGCTGTTTATATGACCATTTTCATTGGCGCTGACAAATTCGGAGCCCCATACTTTAGCCATATCTTGCGCCACATTAGGGCTGCAAAATGGATCGTCAGTACTGGCAATAACAAGGCTGGGAAAAGGTAAGGGCGTTCGAGGGTAGGGGCCAAAAGTCATTAAATGCTTCGGCCTCAATTTGGGATTCTCCACATCAGGTGGGGCAACCATAAATGCGCCAAGAATTTTACCAGTTTGCGCATCGCTCATTTGTTGCACTGCTTGTACTGCGACCTGACAGCCCAGCGAATGGGTAATCAGTACGACTGGCTTTTCAGCCTCATCAATGGCTGAGATGAGGTTAGCCGTCCAATCTTCGACCACTGGTTTATGCCAGTCCTCTTGGCTGACGCGGCGTGCGCTCTTCATTTTGGCTTCCCATCGGGATTGCCAATGATCGGAACAGGAATTGGTGTACCCGGGAACCATGATGATATCTGTTTGGGAAATTTTCATGGAGGCCATGTGGTGCCTCTGGTCGCAGATGTCAACATCTTAAGAAGTGCCCACCCGATTTGTTCATCGAGTGGGCAAGGCTAAGCTTTAGTTTGTGGCAGGTGCAGGTTTAACCGGAACTGGCACTGTCCGTGTTGCTTTTGAAGTATCAGAACTTGCAGGAGCAACCGCACTTGGTGAAATTGTTGTGTCACCAGAGCCGCCAAATACAAGTGATAGGGTTAGGAACAAAAGCCCAACTAGGGCTAGGGCGATTAGAATGCCCCCAATACTGGTGCCGCTCTCATGGGAGGTTCGATAGGCATCAGCGCGCGATGGGTGCAGTCCTGGGTGGTTTAGGTCGCGATAGTCGGTCATGTCATTTCTCCTTTCGACAGAGGAAAGGTGAAATTAGAATGTGCCGGAAAGGGGGCAGCACGCATCACTAATGATGAGGAGTTGAAATGTGCTGCGAGTGCTATCTTTTCGTGCGCTTATCCAAAAACGCGCTTGAAGATCGTATCAACATGCTTGGTGTGGTAACCGATATCAAATTTATCACGCAGCTCGCTTTCCGAAATTGAGGCCATAACTTCCTTGTCAGCAAGCAACTCAGTGAGAAAATCTTTATCCTCCTCCCAAACTTTCATCGCGTTACGTTGCACTAATTTATAACTATCCTCACGGGAACAGCCCGCTTGTGTGAGTGCCAAAAGCACTCGCTGAGAATGGATAAGTCCACGGAATTTGTTCATGTTCTTTGTCATGTTGGCGGGATAAACGAGGAGCTTATCAATAACGTTGGTCAAACGGACAAGGGCAAAATCAAGGGTGATTGTAGCATCTGGGCCGATCATTCGTTCAACAGATGAATGGGAGATGTCACGTTCATGCCAAAGAGCTACATTCTCAAGGGCAGGGGTAACAGCCATACGCACGATGCGAGCAAGGCCTGTCAGGTTCTCGGTCAATATTGGGTTGCGCTTGTGTGGCATAGCAGAGGAGCCCTTTTGGCCGGGGGCAAAATATTCTTCAACCTCAAGAACTTCAGTGCGCTGAAGGTGGCGAATTTCTGTGGCTAAACGTTCGATAGAAGATGCAATCACCCCTAAGGTCGCAAAATACATTGCATGGCGATCACGGGGTACAACTTGCGTGGATACAGGCTCTGCCGTCAGTCCCAACTCTTTGGCAACGTGCTCTTCTACCGAAGGATCAATATTCGCGAAGGTGCCGACAGCTCCAGAAATAGCGCAGGTAGCGATTTCTTTTCGTGCATTGATCAAACGTACCTTGCAACGTTCAAACTCAGCATAGGCTTGCGCAAGCTTTATCCCAAATGTGGTTGGCTCGGCATGAATGGCGTGAGATCGGCCAATTGTGATTGTGAATTGATGTTCGATGGCGCGCTTTTTCAAGGCAATTAATAGCTTATCTAAGTCTTCCAGTAACAAGTCACTTGCCTTTGTGAGTTGGACGTTGAAGCAAGTGTCGAGCACATCAGATGAGGTCATGCCTTGATGGATGAAACGGGCATCTGGCCCCACTATTTCTGCAAGGTGCGTTAAAAAAGCAATTACATCGTGCTTTGTTTCTCTTTCAATTTCATCGATGCGATCAACATCGAAAACTGCTTTACCGCCTTTATCCCAAATGGTCTTAGCCGCTTCTTTGGGAATCACACCAAGATCGGCTAAAGCATCACAGGCGTGTGCCTCAATCTCAAACCAGATACGGAACTTTGAAGCTGGTGACCAAATTTCGGTCATCTCAGAACGGGAATAGCGCGGGATCATAATCGTTTCCAAAAGTCGGTGAGGTTTGGCCGTGGCTTAACACCACCAAAGGTCAGCATCAACGGGGATACTTTGCCAACCCACGAGAAAGATACAAACTCGAGAGAATGAGGATAACCAGCCCCCAGGGCAATAGGGCGCGCAAGCCAGTGATCGCCATGAGATAAAACGTTCCAATGCCTGTAAAAAACAATTGATACAATTGTCTCACAGTCCCAAATTCGGCCTGCCATCTTGAATAATAAATGAGGTACTGAAGATAAAAAATAAATGCGGTAAATCCAATTGTACCAACAGCCAGTAGGATAAATGAGATTGAAAAATGTTGGCTAAAGCTGCGGTTATTGTTAGTAGGATTGAGTACCCCTAATGTGACAAAGCCGGCAAAGAACGCCCCAAAAAAATAGGGTATAGCTGCGCTCAAAAGAAATCTATCAATGGGCCAACCTTGGCTGTAAAAATAACAGCTGACGGTCATCGTCAGTGATAGTGCCCAGATCAGCGGGAATAATTTTGAAATCGCTGGACGGGTAGTATTTGTACCAG
>JAZGFF010000144.1:0-3976 GCA_036479095.1 Rhizobiaceae bacterium
AGACTTTCTTACCTTTTTCAGCATCACCACCAAATGAAGCCATTTCAGTTTTAACCTCAGCATCTTTTGGAGCATCAGTTTTTGTTTCTTCTGCCACCTTAGGTGCTTCTTCAACCTTAGCTACAGCAGCACTCGCAGAGGAAGCCGAAAACGTTTTCAGATAGGCGATTAAGTCTTTACGCTTCTCGTCTTTTTTCACTTTCGTGGTCATTGCGGTTTTAACATTTTTAACGCCGAGCGTTTCTTTCAAATATTTTTTTGGCTTCTTGAGGAAAGCGAAAAGCTCGTCTTCAGTCCAAACAAAACCTTCTTTTTCGCCAAGTGCTTTGAGACTCTTCTTGTATTTATAGCCCTCGTATGATGCTGCCTTGCTCCCAAAAATATCTTTCAAAGGGGGGCCAACTTTAATTTTTGCCCCGTCACCAACAGCATGGCAGGCTTTGCACTTTTTGAAGACTTTCTTACCTTTTTCAGCATCACCACCCGCGCCCTCGCCCGCAGCTATTGCTGGGGTAATAAATGTGAAAGCAGCTAATGCAGCAGCAATAATGGATTTGTTTAACATATATTTTCCAAACCAAATTGAGGGTCGTTTCATAAAAGGTTTGCCCTTCCATGGCACTTTCGTCAAGCAACATATTCACTATCTTGCAAATGTGTTACTTTTACGTCTACTCTACAGAAAATACTGTGGACAGATACGGACAATTGGTCGCACCGATTTTAGGTCAGAGTTGAGCAAACGAGTTGATTAGCAATTGAATTGACACATCAGGGCATGTACAACAATTGTTGCACCTGTAAGTGGAGAGTGAATGTGGATTTTGATGATTTTTTCATTAAAGAACTAGATAAATTAAAAGAAACGGGCAATTACCGCTTTTTTGCTGATCTAGAACGCCATCAGGGTAATTTCCCGAAGGCGACCCGCTATGATTCAAAAGGTGAGAAACAAGAAGTAACCGTCTGGTGTTCCAACGATTATCTTGGCATGGGCCAGCACCCTGCCACTCTCGCTGCAATGAAAGAAGCCATCGATAAATGTGGCGCTGGCGCTGGTGGAACCCGCAATATTTCTGGCACCAACCATTACCATGTCTTGCTCGAACAAGAACTTGCCGATCTACACCGCAAAGAAGCAGCCCTTATGCTGACTTCAGGTTATGTGGCGAACTGGGCGGCCCTTGGCACCCTCGCCGCCAAAATTCCGAATTGCGAAATTTTTTCCGATAGCGAAAATCACGCATCGATGATCGAAGGTATTCGCTCTTCCAAGGCTCCAAAATATATTTGGAAGCACAATGACCCCGCCGATCTCGATAGGCTTTTAAGCGCGACTGATCCAAGCGCGCCTAAGCTCGTCGCCTTTGAATCTGTCTATTCAATGGATGGTGATATTTGCCCGATGGCTGAAATTCTCGATGTCTGCGAAAAACATGGCGCCATGAGTTATCTCGATGAAGTCCATGCTGTTGGTCTTTATGGCCCGCGCGGCGGTGGCATCGCGGAGCAAGAAGGATTGATGGATCGATTGACAGTCATACAGGGCACTTTAGGTAAAGCTTACGGTGTCATGGGTGGGTACATTGCCGCGAGCGCTAACCTGATTGATTTTGTCCGTTCTTTCGCCTCGGGATTTATATTTTCTACTGCGCTGCCACCAGCCATAGCGGCAGGTGCAACAGCTTCAATCAAGCATCTAAAACAAAGCCAGATGGAACGCATGCGGCAACGACGCAATGTAAAAATCTTGCGCGAAAAGCTAACGGCAATCGGCCTGCCCCATATGCATAATGACAGCCACATTGTGCCAGTCATGGTTGGGGATGCAAAGAAATGCAAATTCATATCTGATCTCTTGCTGGATAATTATGGCATCTATGTGCAACCAATTAACTACCCCACCGTTCCAGAGGGAACGGAACGGTTGCGCATTACACCTCTTCCAATGCACACAGAGGAAGACATCACGCATCTCGTAAACGCATTATCAGAGCTATGGTCGCAATGTGCCCTATCACGGGCAGTTGCATAAACAGGATTGCGTACTGGATGGCACCAAAAATCCTTCACCTAACGCCGGACGCGGCAAACGGCCCAACGCAAATCGCAGACCCTTGGCCACTCCCCGCAACAGTTCCACCGGTTATGATTCCGGGCATAAACCCAGATGGTTCATTTTATCCAATCGAAAAAATTGAAGCGCATGTAAAAGGGCTGCACCACTTAGCAATTTCCGTATTCATTTTTGCTGGTAACGAGCTGCTTACCCAGCGGCGCGCTTTGACAAAATATCATTGCGGGGGACAATGGGCCAACTCTTGCTGCACCCACCCAAATTACGGAGAAAAGGTGAAGACTGCGGCAACGAGAAGATTAACAGAAGAGCTAGGTTTCAGCACTTCGATCAACGAAAAATTACTCCTCGAGTATTCTGCCGATGTGGGGAACGGGTTATGGGAGCGAGAACGGGTGCATATGTCCAGGGCAGATGTAGACAAAGACAAGATAAAGCTTGACCTTAACCCTGAAGAAGTAATGGAAACCCGTTGGATGACGGCGGCAGAATTGAACAGGGATGTGCTGGCCAAACCTGATCACTACACTCCCTGGTTTCGCCTTTACTTGAAACAATATCCGCGGCTTGATTTTTAGCCCGTTACTTCCTAATTTTTCGGACACTCCACCAGACGCCAAGAAAAACTAATGGCACCAACATTCCGACAACTTCTTTCACGCTGAAACCGCCCAGATTCCCCTTAAAAACCGTAATCATGTAGGTGAGAATTCCTAATGCGTAATAGCTGATCGCCACCACGGATAAACCCTCTACAGTTTTTTGAAGCTTATATTGAGCCTCCGCCCGTGCATTCATCGAGCGCAGTAATTCTTGATTTTGCTTTCCAATTGCAACTTCAATCCGCCCGCGCAGTAACTGGGTCGCGCGGTTAATTCGTTGGGCTGTTTCTTCTTGCCTACGCAAAATTGATGTGTAAGTTCGCGCTGCCGGGTTCATTCGGCGTTTCATAAAGTTGGCCAACCGTTGTGCCCCGGCCACCCTTTCTTCGCGTAATTCTTTAAGCCGACGCATTGCGATCTCGTGATAGGCAAGCGAAGCATTCATCCTAAAATGTGAGCGCACTGTGGTTGCTTCATGGAATGCTGATAGCTCCGTTAAATCAGCTAATATCGCCTCATCTGGCTCTCCAGATTCGCGCGTCAATCGGTTGATGATATCTCCCAAGCGTCGTTCTGCCTCACCCAACAGGGGCCCTAGTTCTTTTGCATCTTTGGAAGCGTATAGGCAAAAAATCCCGTAGGTTTCAATCTCAATAAGACGCTGCAACATTCGCCCCAAACGGGTTGCTTCTTTTGAACTGGTTTTAATTAAATAGCGCGTATAGCCATATTGATCTGCCCTAAGATCAGTCTCTATAATCGTCGTATTCTCCATTACTAACGATGAGCATATTGGTTTTTGGCTGCCCCAATCAAAGCGTGCTTTGTTAGACCAGACAGGGCTGCGTTTGCTTTCGATACCTATCAACAATGACACCAAAAGCTTTCCAGGCACACTAGCCCAGCCAAGGTCACGTTCAACCCATGGTATAAAATTCTTACGGTCACTGACATTTTGTTGGATGAAAGTGTAGGAAGTGAACTCCGTATGCCGTTCCCACTTTAACACGATACCATCAGCTTCCGCGCTGATTTGATCATCAAGGTCACTAGAAGGATTTAATCCCAATTGCTGGCAAATATTCAAACAAGCTCGGCGTTCGTAAGCCATGTCATCATTGTTTGTGTGAAACACCAGATGCTGACAAATGCCAGGAGCGGCGGTTGGAACAGGTGGGCGAGCATGACGCTCAATTTCCACTAAGTCTTTGCGGCCATCATAAGTGAGTTTTGATTTTTCCAAACCTTAAATCACCTCTCCAGCAGCAACACCACTAGCCCACGCCCATTGAAAGTT
>JAZGFF010000145.1:0-5035 GCA_036479095.1 Rhizobiaceae bacterium
TTATGAACGCCTCGAATTTTCCAGAAGTATCCAGCCACAACCATAAGCATTGCAATTCCCATGGCATGGTAAAAATAACCTGTGCCACCCATAATTATTAAACCCAAAAAACCGAGGCCTAATGCAGAGTAACGCATTTCGCGATTACCTTCACGGCGATGCCTCGACATGACTTTATTCAAACCATCGGCTCGTCGCAAATCTGTCTTAGATTCCCCATCAAGAACCTTAATGCCCGTGCCATCATCCTCAAAATTAGTCCTCACCCCACACTCCCCTCAAGTGAAATGCTAATCAGCTTCTGTGCTTCAACCGCGAATTCCATTGGCAATTCTTGGATCACCTCTTTGACGAAACCATTCACAATCAGCGCGATTGCTTCTTCTTCTGGGATGCCTCTTTGCAAGCAATAGAACAGTTGATCGTCTGAAATTTTGGAGGTTGTGGCCTCGTGTTCCAATTGGGCAGATGGGTTCTTGGCTTCGATGTAGGGCACGGTGTGCGCTCCGCATTTATCGCCAATCAACAGGCTGTCGCATTGGGTGAAGTTCCGCGCATCGCTTGCCTTGCGAGCGATGTTCACCTGCCCGCGATAAGTGTTGGATGAACGTCCCGCCGAAATACCTTTAGATATAATACGGCTGGTGGTGTTCTTGCCCAGATGCAACATTTTCGTGCCGCTATCGATTTGCTGCATGCCGTTGGAAACCGCGATTGAGTAGAACTCGCCGCGTGAACCATCACCGCGCAAAATGCAGCTTGGGTATTTCCATGTGACAGCGGAACCAGTTTCGACTTGTGTCCATGAAACTTTGGAATTTTTGCCACGGCAATCAGCGCGTTTTGTCACAAAATTATAAATCCCGCCCTTGCCGTTCTCGTCGCCCGGATACCAGTTTTGCACGGTGGAATATTTGATTTCTGCATCATCGAATGCGATCAGCTCAACCACTGCTGCGTGCAATTGGTTTTCGTCCCGTTGTGGTGCGGTGCAACCTTCGAGGTAGGAAACGTAGGAGCCTTTTTCGGCGATGATCAGCGTGCGCTCAAATTGGCCTGTGTTTGGTTCGTTGATGCGGAAGTAGGTGGACAACTCCATCGGGCAACGCACGCCCTCTGGTATGTAAACAAACGTGCCATCTGTAAACACGGCGCAATTCAAGGTGGCAAAATAGTTGTCTGTGACAGGAACCACGGTCGCCAAGTATTTTTGGATCAGCTCTGGATAATCTTTAATCGCTTCCGAAATCGAGCAGAATATAACGCCGGCTTTTGCAAGCTCTTTGCGGAAAGTGGTGACAACAGAAACGGAATCGAACACCGCATCCACGGCCACACGACCAGACTTATAAATGTTGTCACCCCAATCTTCGTTATTGGCACCCTCTTCACCTTCTTCGGTTGCTTCAGGTTTAGGCTTCACAACACCAGCCAGTATTTCCTGCTCATAAAGCGGAATACCGAGTTTTTCGTAGGTGCGGAGCAATTCAGGGTCGACCTCATCAAGCGACTTCGGCCCGTCCTCAAAGTTCTTTGGGGCCGCGTAATAGTAGATGTCTTGGTAATCGATCTTGTCGTAAGCCACCCGCGCCCAATCGGGTTCGGTCATGGTTTTCCAACGCTCGAATGCCTCAAGTCGCCATTTCAACATCCATTCCGGCTCACCCTTTTTGGCGGAGATGAAACGAATTGTATCTTCGTCCAGCCCCTTGGGAGCCTTATCGGTTTCGATGTCAGTCGAAAATCCATATTTGTACTGGTCGATTTCCAGCGTTTTGACGGTATCGATGGTTTCTTGAACCGCAACCATTTTTCTTCTCCAATTAGGCGCTTACGCGACCTGAAATTATCGTATCTCGTTTTTGTGCCAAACGTTTGGCAATGCGCTCAAATGCAACCATAAAATTGTCTGTGTCTTTGGCAGTGGAATTCCAGCCAAGACTTACTCTAATCGCGCCTTGGGCAATTGTCTTAGCAACAGCCATGCCAGAAAGCACATGGCTAGCGCCAACTTTCCCTGATGAACAGGCGGAACCACTAGAAACCGCAATTCCCTCTAGATCAAAAGCGATCAGAGCAGTCTCGGCTTTTATTCCTTCCAAAGAAAAAAGTAGCGTATTGCCAACCCGGTCTACATCAGTTCCAAATATTGTTAGCAAATCAGCGACCCCAAGCGTTTTACATAGGGGCAATAACCGCGTTTCTAATGAGTCCCGAAGCGCAGTAATTTCCAAGATTTCCTTTGATTCTGATAGAGCTTCACGAGCAGCGGCACCAAAACCAGCAATTGCAGCAACATTTTCTGTTCCTGCCCGTCGATTGGCTTCCTGACCACCACCCTTAATCACTGATGGAATGGATAGAATTGAATGGACAATGATGAGTGCCCCCACCCCTTGTGGCCCCCCAATTTTGTGGGCAGACAAGGCCAGAAAATCAACACCGAGGGTTTTAACATCAATCGGAAGACGCCCAACAGCTTGGACAGCATCACAAAATGTATACCCCCCCATAAAACGAACGATTTGAGCAATTTTTGCTACCGGTTGAACAATTCCAGTTTCACTATTCACCAACTGTAGCGCCACGTAAGGAACGGCATCATTATGATGTTCCATAAGGCTTTTGAAAGCATCCACATCAATCAAACCATTTGCAAGCACAGGAATAGGAATAATATCTTCCTTATCAAACTGCCCGCCTGTTAGAACACACGGGTGCTCTGTTTCCAACACATAGAGCTTTCCAGCTGGGCGTTCTTCTGCGTTACTCAAGATTTTCGGTGTGAGCGCTAGATGAACCGCTTCCGTTGCACTGCTAGTGAAAACTACGCCTTCGCGATCGGCTCCGACTAAATCTGCTACTTCTTTTCGTGCCTTTTCGATGACACGGCGCATATCGCGGCCTTCGCCATGGACAGAGGAAGGGTTTCCATACCGCGACATAGCATCAATCATAGCCTCACGCGCGCAAGGGCGTAGTGGTGCACTGGCATTATAATCGAGATATGTTCGGCAAGAGCCCATGAGCACCAATCAATAAATCATTATACATTTACCCAGAAGTCCTATTTTCCTTGTAATTTGGAAGTAGGATGGACTATGTACACATTTCACGCTGGAGTTTGATCGTTTTTGATTTTCAGCGATAGTTTTGAATAATTCTAAACTAGGTTAGAAAGTGAACACCCAAACGTCAAGCTAAGTCGCGGGGTTTTGGGCAATTGTTGTGTTTAAAAGTCAACAATTAGCACGTTTAACTTAGTCACAGCAGGAGTGCTCTATGCCAGAAGTCGTTTTCACTGGGCCAGCCGGTCGTTTAGAGGGACGTTATCAACCTTCGGAAGACAAAAATGCCCCTATCGCGATTATTTTGCATCCCCATCCCCATCCGTCTTTCGGCGGTACGATGAACAATCCGATTGTCTATAAATTATTCTATATGTTCCAAGAGCGTGGCTTCACCACCTTGCGGTTCAATTTTCGCGGTGTTGGTCGCTCTCAAGGTGAATTCGATCATGGTGGTGGTGAACTTTCTGATGCTGCAGCTGCCCTAGATTGGATTCAGGCGCTTCATCCTGATTCAACGGGATGCTGGGTCGCTGGTTTCTCCTTTGGTTCTTGGATCGGCATGCAATTGTTAATGCGCCGCCCTGAAATTGAAGGCTATCTATCGATTGCACCGCAGCCAAACATCTACGATTTTGCCTTCCTTGCTCCTTGCCCTTCCTCAGGATTAATTATCCACGGTGAAGACGACAAGGTTTCGGACCCAGAAGCCGTGCAAACCTTGGTCGATAAGCTTCGTAGCCAAAAAGGCATCACGACAACACAGATCACAATGCCTGGTGCAAACCACTTCTTTTCAGAGCACACCGAAGAGCTGATGGACGAATGTCAAATCTATCTCGACAAACGGCTCGGATTGATTGAAGGCGGCATCGAAGAAACAATGCTGCTGCGCTAAGTAGCCCTTGTTACTACCCTCGCCAACACACCGCCGTTAACCGGTTCATCGCAACCGGTGGTGGTTGGGAAGGTCAAAGGAAGCCCTGCCGCGCTACGCACCGCAAGATAAGCAAATGCCTGCGCTTCAAGCATGTCGCCCTGTAAGCCAGCCTCCTCCGCACGCAACACTATTGCACCGTGTTCTTGGGCTAAGGCGGTTAAATCTGCCATGATCATGGTATTCAAGCGCCCACCGCCGCAAATTACCCACGTTTTGGGTGGGGCGGTACAGGGCAAATGGTCTGTGGCGCGTATAATTGCGGTAGCAGTAATCCGCGCTAATGTCCTAGCCCCATCTGATAATTCGGCAGCATCCGCCTCAAGCGGAGGAAAATCATTGCGATCTAGGGACTTTGGGCCATCTTTTTTGAAGAAATCGGTGGCCATGTAACGATCAACGATGGCTTGATTGATTCTCCCCTCAGATGCAATTTTACCGCCTTGGTCGTAGGGAATACCAACACAGGTTTGAACCCATTGGTCGATCAGCATATTTCCAGGACCTGTATCAAAGGCGATTAGCTCGTCACCATTTACATAGGTGATATTTGAAATTCCCCCAATATTAACGAAGCAGATGGGGGCTTTGCAATCTAGAGCACTTGCGATTGCTTGGTGGAATACGGGAACCAGTGGCGCGCCCTGTCCTCCTGCCACCATATCATTGGCACGCATATCGTAGACAACATCAATACCAGTCGCCTTGGCTAGGCGATCGCCATCGCCTAGTTGAACCGTGAGGGCATGGCCTGGGCGGTGAAGAACTGTTTGTCCATGAAAGCCAATAAGGTCTATTTCATTGCTAGTTAGAGCGTTTTCTTGAATAAATAGATTAACAGCATTGGCATGCAAATCCGTCACCTCTTGTTCTAACTGTTCAAGATTAGCAGGCCGCTCCGCCCTATCCGTAATCTGCTTGGCATCTTCCAACCCAGCTTCAATTTTATTTCTCATTTCGGCAGGGTAATCCACGGCTAAGCTCGCACCGTATTCCACGATTTGCTGTCCATCCGTTCGCACCAAAGCAA
>JAZGFF010000146.1:0-9634 GCA_036479095.1 Rhizobiaceae bacterium
TTCGCTGATCTTGAAGTCGGGATAATCCAAGGAAAAACGCTTAGCAGCACTTTCAGCTTCGAGAGGCGAAACCGCTTGACTGCCGCCAGCAAAATGTACCGCGCCGATGATAATGGCCAGCCCAAAGACAACCAGAATTGCAAGGATGTGTAGGGGCATAGGGCTGCTCGAATTTACATTTATATCACTATTGGAAGCAAAGGTGCGAAGGTCAAGCCCGCGCCTGTTTATAATACGCTCGTCAGCACCCAGCCTAGCGCCGCTGACAACGCTAGTACCTTCACTATCCCCCAGTGGAACTTCAACAACAGCACACCACACAATACGGATAACACCGCCACCCGCCAATCTATCGAGGCCAGTTCTGGCTTCCATAGGGTGAGCCAACCTGTCTTTTCCAGCGTTACCGTTTTGAACAAAACGTGTAGGCCGAACCAGATGGAGAGGTTGAGGATCACGCCAACAACGGCGGCTGTTATGGCCTGCAATGCGCCGCTTAAACGGGGCTGGGTTGCTATCCAATCGATGTAAGGCGCGCCTGCGAATATCCAAAGGAAGCACGGCATGAAGGTTGCCCAGAGCGTAACCACAGCCCCCGCGAGGCCAAGCCAAATGCCACCGTCGCGGTAGGCAGCAATAAAGCCGACGAATTCGGTGACGAGGATAAGCGGCCCCGGCGTTGTTTCTGCTAACCCCAACCCGTCCATCATTTCACCAGCATTTAACCAGCCAAAATGGGTGACGACATCTTGCCCCATATAGGCGAGCACCGCGTAGGCCCCGCCAAATGTTACCACCGCAAGCTTTGAGAAAAAGCTGCCGATGGTGGCGAGAATGGAGCCATGGAGGAACCAATCGATCAGTATGATTGGGCCAAGCCAAAGGAGTAATCCGACAGCGATTGTCGTGGTGGTTTGGCGGAAGGTTGTTGTTATTGGTGCGGCCACCTCCCCTTCGCTTGCTTCGCCCGTAGAGAAGAAAAAACCGAAAAGAGCGGCGGCTAAAACGATCAACGGATATGGCAAGGAAAAGAAGAAAATGCCGATGAATGAAAGCGCCGCGATTATCCAATGTGCCCTCCCCTTCAAGGCGCGTTTGGAAACCCGCAACAGGGCTTCGACAACGATGATAAGTACTGCTGCTTTCACGCCTAGAAATAAGGCTTCAACCAAAGGCACATTTCCGAACAACACGTAGATCATCGCCAAGGCCAAAACGACAAACGCGCCGGGCAATACGAACAACAGACCCGCAATCAACCCACCGCGAATACCGTGCAACCGCCAGCCTGAATAGGTGGCGAG
Organism: Rhizobiaceae bacterium; assembly: GCA_036479095.1. Taxonomy (GTDB): domain Bacteria; phylum Pseudomonadota; class Alphaproteobacteria; order Rhizobiales; family Rhizobiaceae; genus Pseudahrensia. The sequence goes on from JAZGFF010000146.1 coordinate 1,305, forward strand.
TTGCATCGCCTCTGGCCCCGGTAACAACATGCAAAAGCTAAGAGCATTCAAGAATTGCTTCTCGGACAGCCATTTGTTTTCTTCCACCAACAGGCGGTGCATCAGCGATATTTGCGCAGCGGGGCCGCCGAAGGAAAGCAATCCGTTTTTGGCGAAAACCTTGAAGGCCTCGCTTTGGGTTGGTCGCGCTTCGCTTTGGGAGGGGCTGTTTTCCATCGCTATCGCTTCACAGTTGCGGCTGGCCAGTCGTGGCCCTCGTCGCTAGCATCCCGCGCCCAGCGATAGAATGAATCGTAGAGCACCATGCCCGCATCGAGTTGCGCAAGGTCGTCTTTATACATCCGCGAAAGGCCAAGCGATGCCGCCATAAGACCCGCACATTCTGGTGCGAGATCGTGGCGGTTGGTGTCTGCGCCGCGCACGATTGTGGCTAGTCTATCGAGGGCTTTGTTTTGTAATCCGAATTCTTCAATCATTGTATCGAAGGTGCAGCGGTCATCACGGTGGCTCCAGAATACCCCTTCAACATCTAACGGCGCAGCGTTGAATTTCTCCGCAACATTTTTCACCTGCGATGGGGCGACAAACAGGAATTGCGCATTGGGGTCGATGAACCGACGGATAAGCCACGGGCAGGCAATGCGGTCGATTTTTGGCCGTTGGCGGGTGACCCAAACAGTGCGGCCATCAAGGTTTTGCGGTGGTAATTTTTCAGCCGACACCATCGGCAAGCCAGCATCGCGCCAAGCGAATTGTCCGCCTTCCAAGGTTTCTGCCTGTACCCCAGCATCGCGTAAAATCGCCGCTGCGCCTTGGCTGATTTTCAAACCTTTTTGGCAATAGATGATGACCATTTCCCCGACCAACTGCGGCGCGAGGGCGGCCATATCTGTGAAAGCGTGACGGAAGGAACTTGGGACTAATTGCGGGTCGGCATCAAAGTCTTCGTCTATCCGCACGTCAATGATGATCGGGCAATCGGGGGTGCCGATAAGACGGTTGAGTTGGGTGATGGTGATTTCTGTAGGTGACGCCATGGTGCATCCTGCTTCACTATGTGGGTGTTGATTGGATGCGGGATTGGGCTGACGCCTCACGGGGCACCCGCGCGCCCCATGGGTTGTTGATGCCCGTGGTTGGGGGGCTTTGTCAAGGTGGTGGTTTGCGCTTTACTCATCCGTCGCCCTAAACGCCATACTCATCCGTCACCCATGCCACCATACTCATCCGTCACCCTAGGCCTTGTGCCTAGGGTCTCCCCAAGATGCTTCTCGCACAATAATGAAAGCTTATCGCTGGTGGGAGATACTAGGCACAAGGCCTAGTATGACGGAGCCGAGGGGGCAATTCACCCACCACTCATTTCAGGAGAAGCCGCTTCTCCGTTCAGGTGATTTTTTAAGCTGTTTTCAAAGAAACGCTCCCAGCCAGCAAAGCATACATCGCAGCACTCTAGGTCTGTGTTCAGGCCTTGATGGGTTAGGGAAATGCGGGTGCCGCCTTCCTGTTCATCAAGCTGCCAAAGCAGTTTTGTTCCCTCCCATTCGGCCTCATCATCCACCCCTTCGATAATCATTTTGGCCTCACGGCAGTTCCAAATAAATTGGTGTTGATTTTGTGGTGGCTCGAAATCGAAGGTAACAAAGCTTTTGTTGAAGCGGATAGTCGCGCCGTCCTGAAACAGCTCAACCCGATTGCTCCACCAAATGTGCATGTTGTTATGGATGGCGTGGCGCGACGATTTCACATCGGCCTCGACATCAATCACTGCATGGTAATCTTTCATTGGGCGCTCCAATTCTCGGTTAGCAATCGGTTTTTATCGAGGCGCTCAAAGACTCCCGCATCCGTCCGATGTGGTCGTCCCAGCCTTTGTCTAGTGCCAGTGTCAGACCGAAGGCTTCTGCGCCTTGGGGTAGGCCTGTGTGTTCTAGCGATAGGCGGGTTCCGCCAGCGACGTCTTCTAGTTTCCAGTTTACGGTGCTGGTTGCGCCGCCCATGGGGGCGATGGTGAAGGTGTATTCCAGCTCGTCAAAGGGGTTGGATTTCAGCACCTCTCCCCACATTAATTTGTCGCCGCTTTCCGCGCCGTACATGGCGTAATCTTCACCGCCCTTGAGCGGGGCTTTTGGTTTGTGGAACCAGATCGCGAGCTTGTCGGGGTCGGTTAGATATTCCCAAACCTGCTCCTTGCTGGCGTTCAAATAGATGGATTTGCGTAAGATTGTATCAGTCATGTTTCAAGTCCTTTTCAATTGCAGATTTAAGCGTGTCGAGGCGCTCGTCCCAGAAAGCATCGAAGAAACCGAGCCAGTCGAGAACGGGGGCCATGCCCTTGGGATTAATTTGGTTGATGCGCTCGCGGCCCTTGGTGCGGACTTCAATCAGCCCACCATCGGACAGCACAGTCAGGTGCTTTTTCACAGCGGCGCGGGTCATATCAAAATTATCAGCCACCTGCGCAATAGTCATATTCTCATCCCGCAACAGCATCAAAATTTCACGGCGAGTCGGATCAGCCAAAGCGCGAAACGTGAGTTGCGCGGGGGCGTAGGAGGGTATCGTGGTGGAAAGCATTTTCGCCTCTACATAAAACCGTTTGGTATCGCTTTATATGATACCATTTGGTGTTATGTCAAGAGGCGTTTTTTGGTTCCAAGAGGGAGATTATGGGGTATATGGAATTGTGATATGAATTAGTGTATTTAATAAATTACCTCAAATATGATCGCATAGATAGTATGCAATGATTGTTGGTGATGCAAAGTCAGAACACCTCCAGCTTACAGTCCTTTTGATTGATCAGAGCTAGAGAAGTCAGCAGAGCTGCCATGCAAGGGCTCATGGTACAGTTGCATGGTAACGTATAGTATTTGACCCAGGAAAGATTTTAGACATGACATACGAATTAGTAGGAAATTGGAAGGGAGGCTTGGCTTTCGATCTTCACACCATAGGGAGCGTATTTCTTGGCGTTGACCAATATGGCCAAAATAGATTCGACAATACGCATAGTGATATGGGGAAGCTGGTCTATCAGCTAAAATATCGGAGTGATAAATCCGCAGTTCCGAAGATCATCGAACTTTTGACAACATTAACGATTGAGGGTTTTGATGCAATTATTCCTGTTCCATCATCGAAGGCACGAGCCTTACAACCTGTTGATGTAATCGCCGAGGCATTCGGCGCTCAACGTGGCGTTCCCGCACTCATTGGCCACCTTACCAAAGCAGGAAACGCGCAATTGAAGAACATAGATGATCCAGTGGAACGCACTAACGCTTTGGCTAATATTAGTGTTTCAGGAAAAACGGATATTTCAGGGAAAAAAGTGCTGTTATTAGACGACCTATACGATTCAGGAGCAACCTTGGGCGCATGTAGTAACGTGAATGAGATATGGGTGCTGACAATGACGAAAACGAGGAGCAAGCGATGACCACTGTATTCTTATCTGGTTCACGTAAAATCAACCGCCTGAATGATGTAATCAGAGGGCGGATCCAGAACATAGTCGATAAGGGTTTTGATGTTGTCGTTGGTGATGCCAATGGAGCGGACAAAGCCATGCAGTCCTTTCTTTCGGAAAAGGTCTATCCGAACGTATTCGTTTATTGTGCGGGGCAGACGTGCCGCAACAACATGGGTTCTTGGGAGGTTGAAAAAGTCTTGGTAGATCCCAAGCTCAAAGGGCGCGCTTTTTACACCCAGAAAGACAAAGTAATGGCTAATGTCGCAGATTTTGGCCTGATTTTATGGGATGGTAAGAGCGCAGGTTCAATCAATAATGTCTTTGAGCTTCTGAAAAAGGACAAGAAGGCGGTTGTTTATTTTTCGCCTCGTAAAGATTTTTTTGTTATAAAAACTGTTGGGGATATTGAAGATTTATTGCACCTCTGCGACCCACTAGTTTCTCACGACTTTAAAAAGTCACCAATTCTTAAAAGGCAAATGGAACACTTCGATATAGCTAAACAGCATAGCTTCGATATGTGATCTTAGCAAAGTTTGTCTTGCTTTTTACAGTAAGCCTCAAACGCCGCGCCAGTGTTCATTACTCCCCCCTCACCCAAACTTCCCATTCCTCGGGAACCCCTTCGGCACCATGCGTCCCGCCTGAGCCCTCTCACCCACATACTCTTTTAACTCGTTTACGTCGCGGGTGTGGGTTCGGTCGGCGCTGTCGGTCCATGATAGGCCGTTGGATTTGGTGAAGGGTTTTGCGTCTTTGATGCCGCCGTCTTTGTATTTTTGTAGGCGCACGCCTTTGCCGCGTCCCATTTCTGGGATTTGGTCTAGGGCGAAGATGATCATCTTGCGGTTCTCGCCGACAACGGCGATCAAGTCCGGTTCGCCTTTTATCGCGGCACAGATGCAGCCTTCGATTGGCATCTTCACGTTCAGCACCTGCTTGCCCTTGCGGGTGTTGGCGATGACGTCGGTTTCCGCGACGATAAAGCCATTGCCAAGCGTGCTGGCCAACAGGCGTTTGCGGCCCGGTTTATGGACGAATACATCGACTATATCGGAGTCGTTTTCCATATCAACGATGATGCGGATGGGTTCGCCGTGGCCGCGACCGCCGGGCAATTTATCGCCGGGGAGCGTGTAGAATTTACCGCCCGTGGTGAACATCAAAATCTTGTCGGTTGTCTCTGCATGGAACGCCATTTTCAAGCGGTCGCCCTCTTTGAAGGTCAGTGCATCGAAGTCAGCTGCATGGCCGCGAAGGGCGCGTATCCAGCCTTTTTCGGAAACAACAACGGTGATCGGTTCTTTCTCGATCATCGCGGCGGCAACCGCTTCCATATCGATCTCGCCTGCCACACCAAAGGTCGAACGGCGCGCGCCGATTTCGGTTTTCTTGCCGAACTTCTTCTTCACTTCGCCGATTTCCCAAGTGATGGTTTTCCACTGGGCATCATCACTGGCGAGCAGTCCTTCAATCTCGGCTTTTTCTGTGGTGAGGTTGTCGAATTCCTTGCGGATTTCGATTTCTTCGAGCTTGTGCAACGCACGCAAACGCAGGTTGAGAATGGCTTCGGCTTGGTTGTCGTTGATCTCAAACCGCTCCATCAAAGCTGGCTTAGGCTTGTCTTCGGTGCGTATGATGCGGATCACTTCATCGATATTGAGGAAGGCAACGAGGAAACCGCCGAGCATTTCCAAACGCTTATGGATTTGGCGCAGGCGGTTTTCGCTGCGGCGCACCAGCACGACCTTGCGGTGGTCGAGCCATTCCTTCAGCACATCGCGGATCGACATAACCTTGGGCACTTTGCCCATGGAAAGCACGTTCATGTTGAGCGGGAAACGGTTTTCAAGATCAGTGAGCTTGAACATTTGTTCCATCAGCAATTCAGGATCAACCGAACGGGATTTTGGCTCCAAAACAACGCGGATGTCTTCGGCGGATTCGTCACGAATATCAGCAAGCAACGGCAGACGTTTTGCGAGCAGGAGTTCGGCTGTCTTTTCGATCAGCTTGGATTTTTGAACTTGGTAGGGAATTTCGGTGATGACGATTTGCCAAGTGCCCCTGCCCGTATCTTCCTTTTCCCAGCGCGCCCGAACACGGAAACCGCCCTTGCCCGTTTTATAAGCTTCAAGAATATTTTCCTTAGGCTCAACAATCACACCGCCGGTTGGAAAATCTGGCCCCGGAACAAATTCCAGCAATTTGTCGAAACCCGCATTGGGGAACTTGATGAGGTGTAATGCTGCATCACAAAGTTCTTCCAAATTGTGGGGCGGAATATTGGTCGCCATGCCCACTGCAATACCAGCGGAACCGTTGGCGAGCAGATTTGGGAAAGCGGACGGGAGAACAACAGGCTCCTCGTCTTCTTCGTTATAGGTCGGGCGAAAATCAACCGCATCCTCGGTGATGCCCTCAAGCAGCGAAATTGCGGCTTCGGTCATCCGCGCTTCGGTGTAACGCATGGCGGCGGGGTTATCGCCGTCGATGTTACCAAAGTTGCCCTGACCATCGACCAGCGGATAGCGCACGGCGAAGGATTGGCTCAAGCGCACCAGCGCATCGTAAATAGAAGCGTCACCATGGGGGTGAAATTTACCCATCACGTCACCGACAATACGGGCGCATTTTGCAAAGCCTTGGTCGGGGTTCAACCGTAGCAAGCGCATGGCGTGCACAATGCGGCGATGCACAGGCTTCATGCCATCACGGACATCCGGCAAAGCGCGACCCATGATTGTCGATAGCGCATAGGCAAGGTAGCGCTCTTCCAGCGCGGTCTTCAAGTCAATTGGTTCAATTCCGTTGGCGGAATCATCGCCTGATCCAGATCCCGAATCAGAAGGCGGTAAAAGGTCGTTTCCCATCTGCTCCCGATACTCGTTTCATTGAGTTTGAACAAGACTTTTGGGGATGGAACAGGCGTTTTTGGGCTACAGTTTCAATAACGCCATAGGAAAGCCATAAGAATTTTGCTATAAAAAAGCCGATCCGTGCATTTTGTCACATTCTGCACATATATGCTTTCCTAGTATTGCTCCAGTAACTTACAAATATAGGAACGACACATGCTTACCCGCCTCCCCCGATTTACCCGCCTAGCCGCGTTTTCTGCCCTGTTATTATCCAGCACTTCTGTTGCGCATGCCTTGGAGGGGAAGGCACTATTTGACCAAATTATGGGTAAAAATTTAAAGGGGGCCACGGTTACTTCAAAAAACTTCATCAGTGATTCCGCCGATTCCTTCACGATGATCGATGTAGTGGTGTCGGCTCCAAATAAAGAACCAATCAAAATCAAAACTCTGGTCGTTCGCGGACTAAAGGAAATTGGAGAAGACCGAATTGAAGTAGACGCCTTTACCATCCTTGGCTTCTCCTTAAATTCGCGGCGTGAAGGCAACATAACCGTAGAGGGCATCTCATTAAGTGGTGCCTCGTTTCCCACCTTCCTGTTTGGCGGTGATTATTCTGCCCAGCAAAAAAAGGCGCGGGTGAAGATAAAAGGCTTTGCGATTAACGATTTTGAGGTGGTGAAGGGAAAGGTGAATGTGAAAATGGGCACTTTCGCATTTAACAATGCCGATATCCCACTGGACTTTCGCTATGATGGTGAGGAAAGCACCGAGCCCCCTGCGGCTCCATTGACCATCCAAGCACTGGGCACCACGAAACTTTACAATTCGCAAGATGGTTTGACGATGTCCCTGGCTTCGTTTTCAGCCGCGAATATCAGTATTCCCACCAGCCTTGCTGTTGCCCCAACAGAATGGATGAAACTCTATTCGGCCCTCTCAATTGATGATGCAAAATCAAGTATTGGCGACAAGCAAGTGTTCTCGATGACGCGATTATCTGGCACTTTGAGCAAGGCTAATAGCGAAGGCACCTACACATCAACTTCGACGATGGAAGGCTTAGAGGTCAATCTTAAGGCCATTCCTGACCAAAACGCCCAACAAATCGCCGCACAGTTAGGCTATGATAAAATTCAAGGTTCGATGGTCGGTAATGGCACCTATAACCCCGATAGTGGCCGTTTAACTATTGATGATCTGTCCATGAATTTAAAAGATATGTTCGACATGACCATGAAGTATGCGATAAACGGATACACTAAAGATGTGGCACAGCAGTTCACCAAGGTTCAAGCCGAAATTGCCGCAGGGAAAAACCCAGCCCAAGCTTATGGCGCGATCATGCCGTCCCTTTCTAAGGTTAAACTCGAGGCTTTTTCATTAAATCTGGTCGACCATTCATTAACAGGCAAACTGCTCGATTACCAAGCGGGCCAAATGGGAACTACTGGCGAACAATTAGCACTGGGTGCGCCAATGATGATCGGCATGGGCATGGGGCAATTAAACATGCCCGTGTTTACCGAAATGGTATCAACAGCACTTGGTAACTTCTTGAAAAACAAAGGCTCAATCAGTCTTGTCGCTAGGCCTTCTGAGCCAATCTCCATCATGCAGCTTGTGATTTCCGGGCAAGCTGATCCCACGACACTTCCTGATATGCTCAAGCTTGAGGTTATCGGTAAATAAATTTTCAATCCCGAAAGGTAACACCGTGAATTTTTGTAAAACACTCCGTAACCAACTAGCCGCTTTGTTGCTCTCCACATCCTTAACAATTGTGGCGTTTGATGCCTCGGCTTTTGACGCCACAGCATTGATCGAGCGCTATCAAGCATTAGCCGCAACCCAAGGACAAGTGTTCACCTATTCCTCCATTGAAGCCACCAGTGAGACGAGCTTTAAACTTACCGAGCCAAGGTGGAAGATCGCAACAATTTCTGCGATCAAAGCCAAAAGCGCTACTTTTTCAGATGTCGTGGAAAAAGAGA
>JAZGFF010000147.1:0-3141 GCA_036479095.1 Rhizobiaceae bacterium
CAACTCACTCCCGCCCTTCTGGTGCGTGCAATTTGTGCCGGGCACGCGGCATTATTTGAATCCGCGATTGCCTTTCTATCGCGGGCTTCCCTTTCAAGGGTTCAATCGATCGTTGACGAGGGACGAATTTCGGCTTTCCGCGCCCTTTATGGTCGAACAGGACTACCCCAATCTGCCTATCCTGTTTTTTGTGCTGCCATTGAGGCTTGGCAAGATATCAAGCCTGGTGAGAATGTATTGATGTCGATCATCGAACGGGTTGAACTTGATGCCACTGTCGGGGGAGATCTATTTGCATTGCTTGGTAGGATGGTTGCAGAATCGGAGCTTGAGCTGGCTCAAAACTATGATCGCCAACTGTTGCTCGAGGCTGCTTAACCGAACATGGGCTTGGGCGATTGAACCGTAATTAATACTTAAATTGCTCTTCGAGTATCCGCTCTTCCCATGAATGTTCAGCATCAAACATCAATACCCCAGTAGAATTTCGGTCTTCATGAATATCCACTTGGACTGCCGAAATGATTTCCGTATTGTCAGCAACCGCATTAACCGGGCGTTTTTCCGGTTCGAGCACTGTGATCCGAACTTTAACATTGTTGGGCAGTAAAGCCCCGCGCCAATTACGAGGCCGAAAGGCACTGATTGGAGTAAGGGCAAGAAGCGGCGCATTGAGGGGCAATATTGGCCCATGGGCCGATAGATTGTAGGCAGTAGACCCTTGCGGTGTTGCCACCATGATTCCATCGCAAATCAACCCCTCCATACGGGTTTCTCCATCAATCTCAACTTTCAATCTTGCGGCTTGATGAGATTGGCGAAACAGGGATACCTCGTTGAACGCCATGGATTTATGGATGGTGCCATCCGCAGCTTTCGCCACCATTTTAAGGGGGTGGATTTTTGCTCTTATGGCCTGATCAAGCCTTTCAAAAAGATCATGTTCACGAAATTCATTCATTAAGAATCCGACGGTCCCACGGTTCATTCCATAGACAGGGATGCCAGAATTCATAAATTTTAGCTGCGTTTGCAGCATAAATCCATCACCCCCAAGGGCAACAATGATGTCAGATTTTTCAGGCGGTACATGCGCGTAGCGCTTCGCTAATATCTCGCGTGCCTGCTTTGCCATAGTCGTAGAATTGGCAAGGAATGAAATTTTTGGGTCAGCCATCGTTCTGTTTTTTCTTTAGCAGTTCAATATTTTTGCCCGAAGGGCGAAGGAACAGTAAGTCATCAATACTCGCTCGACATTTACGCATTTACTTCACCAAGAAACTGGTGCTCCCAAAGAAAGGGCCACCAAGTGTGATGAGGTATCTCTCGGTTTAAAATGCCTAGTTGCCTTAATTCTTTTTCTTCTTCTTAGGTTTTTTTCTATTCTTTTTCCTATTCTTCTTTTTGTCGCCGTCTTTTTTATCGCCCTTCCCAGACTTCTTATTCTTCTTTTTACCGTCCTTATCAGACTTATTATTCTTCTTTTTCCGCTTCTTTTTATCGTCCTTCTTGTTCTTCTTCTTGTTAGGCTTTTTTACATCCTCAGGCTTAGCTTCATCTTCTGGTTTGGATTCGTTATTTGCACCATCCCCAGCTATGCTTCCTGCCTTTTTCTTCTTCTTTCTGCGTCTTTTATTCTTGGGTTTTTTGGTTTCACCTGCTGCTGGAGTGACTTGCTCATCAACAGTTTTTGTAGTTTTGCGTTTTTTCCGTTTTTTTGTCTTAGAGCCTTTCCCCGGTTTTGATCGACAAAAGGCTTTCACCTGTGTGCCATCTGAACGGCTATGAGCCTTAACGCTAGAGCACGATTCATTAGAATCGCATGCTCGTTTTGAAAGCCCCTTACAAATAGATTGAGCGCTAGCCACCGTGGAACTGAATATCGTCAGTCCGATAATGAAGAGAAAAGCCGAAAGGTAAGTGCAGATTTGAGATGTAAATTTTGACATGAATTCCCTTTGTCGTCTCATTCGTGGGATGGTGTTGTCGGATATCTTAGCATGCAGTTTCACTATGCACTATCGATTTCACGGAATTATTGCGTGCATGAATCCTCCCCACGGCGTAAGCCGCTAGAGTATTCACCAGACCTTGCCCCAGTTGGGGACGGCGGAGCGCTTGGCTTTACCGCAAAGCGCTTTTGAATAAAAATTGGCTCAGCTTCACGCTCCACCCCGGCATTGTTTATCGTTCCACTTTCCATTCACACACCACTCACTGGCTAAGTTCTCGTTTAAAAGAACCCGTGAACACGGTCAGGCAGGCTGGTTTTTCAACCCTGCGGCACTGATCCTAAGTTCGCTCGATGGGCTGGCAAATACCAAAATGCCAAGCCATCGAATCCGGGCCCAATAAAATGACGTTGGTGATCGGCCACGTCCCCGTTTCATTAGGCGAGGGTATAATAGGGCATGGGGAATTGGCGGGGATAAGTCTTTTGAGAAAAAGTTTGCTGAGAGCCTTTGTTGTCCTTCGCGCTGTAGCGGGAACCCACCCATCAACAAATTCAACAAAGGCGACTTATCCCCGTAAAACCGCCTATCCCATTTAGGCCCTACGCGCCTTTCCCATTTAGGCCCTACGCGCCTTTACTATTTAGGCCCTACGCGCCTTTGATTTTCACGGAGGTGTTTTCGTCCAGCTGGACGGTGCCTACCCGTTTGATGTAGCTGGAAACCACATCCCAGATTGCCGGGCCTTTTGTGCCTTCGTTGACGGAGGCCCAACCGGACACAACGTAGTTTTTATTCGGGTCGATTTTCTCGCCGGTTTTCAACAGGGTCATATCGGAGAACCGTTGGCCGATGGGCTTGGAGATATCCATCGTGTACCCCATGCCGCCAACGCGAACCATATCACCGCCCTGTTGATAGTAGGGGTCGGTGTTGAACAGGTTGTCGCCAACATCTTCCAAAATATCCTTGATGGTGGTGCCGCTCATTTCTGAACGGTAAGCGGCAGGATAACTCATGGCGGTGGCGTTGAACAAATCTTCGGTTGTGATGTCTTGGCCTGGCAACAGGGATGGCCCCCAACGGAAGCCAGGGGAAAGAGAGATGTCCGACTCGCGCTCTTCAATCAGCGCTTGGCAAATCAAATCATCAAAAGTACCGTTGAAGTTACCACGGCGGTACAACAGGC
>JAZGFF010000148.1:0-4846 GCA_036479095.1 Rhizobiaceae bacterium
TTTACCCCTGACTAATCTCTTGTCTGGCAATTTGGTGCGCTCTTTGCCATATAGCCTTTATGGAACAACGTATTCACTTTTCAAAAATGAACGGCATTGGCAATGAGATCATCGTTGCTGATATGCGAGGCCGTGGGGATTCGATTTCTCCGGCGGCGGCTGTTGCTTTAGGGGCTGACCCGAAAACTCGTTTTGACCAGCTTATGGCGGTTCATTCCCCGTTGGCGCAAAATCCAGTTGGCAAGGATGCCCGTATTGAGATTTTCAATGTTGATGGGTCGCAGGCAGGGGCCTGTGGGAATGGCACCCGTTGCGTTGTGCAATGGCTTGCTAGCGAGACGGGCAAAAACCAATTTTCGTTTGAAGTGCAGGGCAAACCCTTAGGGGCATTGTTGCTTGATGATGGCCGTATCAGCGTCAACATGGGGGCTCCACGGTTTGAGTGGGATCAAATTCCACTCTCGGAAGAATTTGCTGATACCCGTGGCATTGAGCTTGAGGTTGGCCCCTTTGGTGCGCCTATTCTTCATACCCCTTCGGTGGTTAATGTTGGCAATCCGCATGTGATTTTCTGGGCCGATAGGGATGTCGATTCCTATGGACTCGATAAATTCGGGTCGATGATTGAATATCATATGTTGTTCCCTGAACAGGTGAATGTGTCGGTGGCACAAATTACGGGGCAAAATGAAATGGCCATTCGCACATGGGAGCGCGGTGTTGGTATAACCAAAGCTTGTGGTTCCGCCGCCTGTGCTGCTGCTGTCTCTGCTGTCCGTTTGGAAAAGACGGGTCGCAAGGTGAAGGTGATGCCTTTGGGTGGGGTGCTGGAAATTGAATGGCGTGACGACAATGCCATTATAATGACTGGCGAAGCGGAACATGAATTCTCCGGCCTTATGGACCCCGCCACTGGGGAGTGGGAACTAACGGATGAGCCTCGTGGCGAGCCGGTAGCGTGAGCGATGCCCCTACCAAGTTAGAGGTGATGACCTTTGGCTGTCGGTTAAACACCTACGAGTCCGAAGTCATGCGCCGTGAAGCAAAAGCCGCAGGGCTTGGGCAATTGAAAGATGGGGCGATTGTCGTCAACACTTGCGCGGTTACAGGCAAAGCCGTGCGGGACGCCAAAAGCGCCATTCGCAAAGCGCGGCGGGAAAACCCTAAGGCACGCATTATCGTGTCCGGTTGTGCCGCACAAACAGAACCCGAAACATTTGCCGATATGGATGAGGTGGATTTGGTTCTCGGCAATGAGGAAAAATTGCACGCCCATTCCTATCGCTTGTTGCCAGACTTTGGTGTCAATCAATTTGAAAAAGTTCGGGTCAACGACATTATGGCCGTGCGCGAAACGGCCTCGCATATGGTCGATGCGATTGAAGATCGTACCCGCGCATTTGTGCAGGTTCAAAATGGCTGCGATCACCGATGCACATTTTGCATCATCCCTTATGGGAGGGGCAATTCACGCTCTGTCCCCGCGGGTGAGATCGTCGATCAAATCAAGAAGCTGGTTGGTAATGGCTATGGTGAAATGGTGTTGACGGGGGTGGATTTAACCTCTTGGGGCGCTGATTTACCCGGCCAACCGAGCCTTGGCCGTTTGGTGCAATCGATCTTAAAACAAGTTCCAGATATGCAACGATTGCGTCTATCGTCGATTGATTCAATTGAGGTGGATGAACCGTTGATGGAGGCGATTGGCGGCGATCTTCGTTTAATGCCGCATCTGCATCTCTCGCTTCAATCGGGGGACAATATGATATTGAAACGGATGAAACGACGGCACCTGCGGAATGATACGATAAAGTTTTGCGAGGATGTGCGCGCTGTTCGTCCTGATATTGTTTTTGGTGCTGATATTATCGCAGGCTTCCCAACAGAAACCGATGCGATGTTTGAGAACTCGATGAAGATAATTGATGAGGTGGGACTTACCCATCTGCATGTTTTCCCATTTAGCGCACGTAAAGGAACGCCGGCTGCGAAAATGCCACCAGTTCATGGCGCGCTTATTAAAGAGCGGGCGGCTTTGTTGCGAGCAAAGGGGGAGAAACAGGTTAAAGCGTTTTTAGATAGCCGTGTTGATATGACAATGCGGGTGCTCATGGAAAATAACGGTCGTGGCCGCACTGAACAATTTACTCGCGTGGTTGTGGATGGGATTGAACCAAATGAATTGATTGAGGTGCATATTACGGGGCATGATGGTGTTCAGCTCCATGGTATGGCAAAAGATAATGAATTGAACAGGGCGGCGCGAGGCTAGATGGCTGAGAAAAAAGCAGGGTTCTTCAAACGAGTTTTCAAATTCGGGAAGAAGAAAGAAGAAGAAGCCGTCGATAGCATGGCCGAGCTTGAGGCGGCTGCTGCAAAAGCCGAACAAGCTGCCGAAGCAGCGCGGGCAAAGGTCGCGGCTGAGCTAAAAGCCGCCGAAGATGTAATCAAACGACGAGCAAAGGCGGAAGAAGAAAAAGAACTTGCTGCCAAAGCATCTGAAAAACGTTTTGCTAAAGAAAAAGTTGAAAATTTAAAGGCTGAACAAAAGGCGCAAGCCGCCAAAGCTAAAGCTGATGCAGAAGAACGAAAAATTCGAGCTGCCGCTGAAAAAACCGAGCAAAAAGCACTAGCGGCAAAAGCTAAAGCTGAAGCAGCGGCCCAAAAGGCCGAGGAAGCGGAGATTAAAGCGGCGGAATTAGCTGAAGAAAAGCAAAAAACCAAGGCTGCCACAAAGGCGGTTCATACCGCAAAACGCGCAGCAGAAAAAGCAGCAGCCCTTGCTCTAAAACAAAAACAGGAAGCAGAAGCACAACAGGCGGCCATTGAACAAAAAAGAGCTGATGCGGCGGCTGAAGCGGAACGACTAGAAAATGAACGGCAGGTTATTCTTGAGCAAGAGGAAATAGCTGCTGCAGAAAAAGCACGGTTAGCAGTAGAGCAGGCGCACCAACTAGCCGAGCAAGAAGCTCAAGAGGCTGCCGCACAAGCCACCGCCCAACTGGAAGCAGAGGCGATTGAAGCGGAGCGTTTAAAAATTGAAGCGGAGCGGCTAGAAAAAGCAGCGCAGCAACAAGAAAAAATTGCCGCAGATCAGGATCGACTCACAGCCGAAGCCGAGGCCGAAGTCGCTTCTCAACCGACCTCAAATGAGCAATCCTTAGGAGAAGCCGCAGAACAAGACCCAAAGAAAAAGAAAGGCTGGCTTTCCCGATTGAAGCGGGGTTTATCGCGCTCTTCCAACCAATTAACTGAAAATATTACAGCTGTTTTCACTAAGCGAAAATTGGATGAAGAGACGTTACAAGAATTGGAAGACATTCTTATTCAGGCCGACCTTGGTGTTGAAACTGCGATGAACATCACCGACGCTTTAGCCGCCCAACGGATGGGCAAAGATGTGAGCGACGAAGAGGTTCGCGAATTTATGGCTACCGAAATTGAGAAGGTTTTGGAGCCAGTCGCGGCAGAACTGGAGCTTGATCTAGACCATACCCCCCACGTGATTTTGGTGGTTGGGGTGAATGGTTCAGGCAAAACCACCACGATAGGGAAGCTCTCGCAAAAGCTTTATGATGCAGGATTTTCAACCGTACTGGTGGCGGGAGACACCTTTAGGGCAGCGGCGATTGAGCAATTAAAAATATGGGGCGATCGTACCCAATCCCCAACCCTTTCAAGACCTCTTGGCTCTGATTCAGCTGGACTTGCCTATGATGCTTATCAACAAGCATTGGATGAAGGGCGAGATGTTATGTTGATGGACACGGCTGGGCGTTTGCAAAATAAAACGGAATTGATGGATGAGCTGGAAAAAATAATTAGGGTGCTGAAAAAACAAGACCCCACCGCGCCCCATACTGTTCTGCTTACTTTGGATGCAACAACGGGTCAAAATGCTTTGAACCAGGTTGAAGTGTTTAAAGACGTGTCAGGGGTCAACGGATTGGTAATGACCAAACTCGATGGCACGGCACGAGGCGGTATTATGGTGGCCATTGCGGCAAAATATAAGTTGCCAGTCTATTTTCTTGGGGTTGGTGAGCAGGTGGAGGATTTAGAGCCATTTGAAGCCCGTGACTTTGCTCGCTCAATTGCCGGGTTACTAGACTAGTAATTTATGTTAGATGGGGATTAGAGGTTGATGGCGTCATTCTCAAATTTTTCAATTTAAACATATCCTGAACGCCCGGATTTCTTATGAACTCTGGGATGGTTTTCGTCTTGGAATTGAACGGAGACCAATCATGGATTCGACTACACAAAACAGAGCAGAATTTTTCACCCTTCATAATGGAGAAAAATCCACCTTACCTTTTTCTAACGAAGAATATGAGCGACGGCTTATTGGGCTGCGAGCAGTTATGGAAAAAATGGGCGTGCGGGCGTGTATTTTTACGTCAATGCACGCCATCGCCTACTATTCGGGTTTTTTATATTGCTCTTTTGGGCGGCCCTACGCTTGCGTTATTACAGATGAAATCTGCACAACGGTTTCGGCGAATATTGATGCCGGGCAGCCTTGGCGCCGTAGCTTTGGTGAAAATGTTATTTATACAGATTGGAAGCGTGACAATTATTTACGCGCGATTATCTCTCTTGTTGGAGAAGGGGGAAAAATCGGGGTTGAATATGATCATCTGAGCGTCGAAAATCATTTGAAAATGAAAACGGCCCTTCAAGCAAATTTGGTGGATATTGCTCCCATCACCATGAACCAGCGGATGATAAAATCGGCACCTGAGATTACTCTTATTAAAGAAGGGGCTCGAATTGCTGATATTGGTGGAGAGGCAATTCGCGGCGCAATTCGTGCTGGCGTGACTGAAATTGAAGTTGCCCAAGT
>JAZGFF010000149.1:0-39017 GCA_036479095.1 Rhizobiaceae bacterium
CGGACATGAATGTTATCTACGGCAAAACTGCAAACAATGTAGTCTCCACCGCCGTAATTAATGGTGCGGCAGTTCTCATCTTCACAGGTTCCAAAGATCGCGCAGAAGAAAGTAGCGATTATTTCCCAAATCATACAGGTTCCTCAACAGATTTTCTTGACGCTTACCCCATCTGTAGCGCATATCCTCTATTAAAATTAGTCTTTTATACGAACACCGAACAGGAATGCTAAATGGCTCGCACGCTTTATGATAAAATCTGGGAAGACCATCTCGTACACAGCCAAGATGATGGCACCAGCTTGCTCTATATTGACCGCCATTTGGTGCACGAAGTTACCAGCCCTCAGGCTTTTGAAGGCCTAAGAATGACCAATCGCAAGGTGCGCGCACCTGAAAAAACATTAGCTGTTGTTGATCATAACATTCCAACTACCAACCGCGCCGATGGGATTGCTAACAAAGAAAGTCGTATTCAAGTTGAGGCATTGGCGAATAATGCCGCTGAGTTTGGTGTTGAGTATTTTTCTGAAATGGATAGTCGTCAGGGAATCGTGCATATCATCGGGCCGGAACAGGGTTTCACTCTGCCCGGGATGACAATCGTTTGCGGCGATAGCCATACCTCAACCCATGGTGCATTTGGGGCGTTAGCCCATGGTATAGGCACTTCAGAAGTGGAGCATGTTCTAGCAACCCAAACACTGATCCAGAAAAAAGCCAAGAATATGAAGGTTGAGGTGACCGGCGATTTATCAAGTGGGGTTACTGCAAAGGATATTATCCTTGCCATTATAGGGGAAATTGGCACAGCCGGGGGCACTGGATATGTAATTGAATTTTGTGGGGATGCTATTGAAGCATTGTCGATGGAAGGGCGGATGACAGTTTGTAATATGACAATCGAGGGGGGTGCGCGGGCTGGACTTATAGCCCCAGACGCAAAAACTTTTGAATACATTAAAGGGCGTCCCAAAACTCCAAAAGGAGCCGATTGGGATAAGGCAATGGAATATTGGGCTACCTTATCCACCGATAAAGATGCTGTTTTTGACAAGACAATTACGCTAGACGCCAACAATCTAACCCCCATCGTTTCATGGGGGTCATCACCTGAAGATGTGGTGCCGGTGACGGGAATGGTGCCAGATCCTGCCGACATTCGAGACGAAAATAAACGTGCCTCTAAGCAGCGAGCCCTAGAGTATATGGGATTAACTGCTGGTACTAAGATTACGGATATAAAAATCGATCGAGTTTGGATCGGCTCTTGCACTAATGGCCGTATTGAAGATTTACGCGCTGCTGCAGAAGTTTTGAAAGGCAAAAAAATCGCCAATACAGTTTCAGCGATGGTGGTCCCAGGTTCCGGTCTTGTTAAAGTCCAGGCCGAGGAAGAAGGATTGGACAAAATATTTTTAGATGCAGGGGCTGAATGGCGTGAGCCTGGTTGTTCTATGTGCCTAGCTATGAATGACGATCGCTTAAAACCAGAAGAACGTTGTGCCAGTACCTCTAATCGCAATTTTGAAGGCCGCCAAGGTTTTAAAGGTCGCACCCACTTGGTTTCACCAGCGATGGCTGCTGCTGCGGGTATCGCTGGTCACTTTGTCGACATTCGCGAATTGTAAAATATCGTGGCTGGGCTTTTTAGGCTAGGCCGCGTTTTTCTATCATTGCATCGACACTGGGCATTTTGCCACGGAAGTTTTTGTAGGTTATTTCCGGGTCAATGCTTCCGCCAACTGAATAGATATGGTCGTACAAACGTTCTGCCATCGTCTCATTAAATGCATCCCCCGCCTCTTCAAAGGCTGCAAAAGCATCTGCGTCTAACACCTCGCTCCACATATAACTATAGTAGCCAGCAGAATAGCCATCGCCAGAAAAGACATGGGCAAAATGTGGTGTTCGGTGCCGCATACTGATTGCGTTGGGCATGCCGAGCTTGATCAAAGTAGCTTTTTCAAAAGCAATCACATCTTCAATCGGTTTCTCGTGCGCCTTATGGAATTCCATATCTACTAATGCAGATGCAGTAAATTCAACCGCACTAAACCCCGCATTAAAAGTTTGTGCCGCCAGCACCTTATCCAATAGTTTTTGGGGTATGGGTTCTCCCGTGTTGATATGGCGCGCGTGTTTTTTCATTATTTCGGGCACGGTTAACCAATGTTCAAAAACCTGGCTCGGCAACTCGACAAAATCTCTGGCAACCGCCGTGCCGGCAACGGAAGGGTACGTCACATCAGACAATATTCCATGGAGGGCATGGCCAAATTCATGGAACAATGTACGTGCATCATCCATTGATAGAAGTGTTGGTTGACCCTTTGGAGCTTTTGCAAAATTCATTACATTGACGATGATCGGGGATTGGTCCTTTTGCAATTTATGTTGACTTTGAAAGGCACTCATCCAAGCGCCTGAGCGTTTTGAAGAACGGGCAAAATAATCTGCCAAAAATACGGCGCGGTGTGTACCATTCTTGTTTAACACTTCAAATACCCGTACATCTTCGTGGTAAGCGCTCAGCTCTTTACGCTCAATGATGGTAATACCAAATAATCGATTTGCCACATCAAAGCTTGCCGCAATGATATTATCCAAGGCCAAATAGGGTTTTAATTCTGCCTCGTTAAAGGAGAATTTTTCCGCCCGAAGTTGTTCAGAATAATGCCGCCAATCCCATGGAGCGACTTCATGGTTCGCCCCTGAACGGGCAATTACATCAACTAGTTCCTGCTCTTCAAGAGCTGCTTTTTTTACGGCCTTCTCCCAAACAGCTTCCAGCAATTCTATTACTGCCTTTGGTTTTTTTGCCATTTGAATTTCAAGCTTATAATCTGCAAAACTTGGGTGACCTAAAAGCTTTGCTTTTTCTTGGCGGAGCGCAACTTTCTCACGAACCCCATCGCGGTTGTCTGTTTCACCGCCGTTTTCGCCGCGAGCAGTCCAAGCTTTAAAGGCCTCTTTGCGAAGCTCACGGTTCTTAGAAAATGTAAGAAATGGCTCAATGATCGAACGGGATAAGGTAACTGCGTGGCTATTTTTATTTCCACGTTCTTCTGCGGCTTCGCCCATGGCGCTTATCAGAAATTCAGGTAGACCCTCCAAACCAGTTTTACTTTTGATCATCAAGGCCCAGTTCTTTTCATCGGCTAAGATGTTTTGAGAAAAGGTTGTGCCAAGCTCAGCGAGCCGTGCATTGATAACCGCAAGTCGCTGTTGTGCTTCATCTTCAAGGGCTGCTCCACCGCGTACAAAACCCTGCCATAACCGTTCTAAAACACGAGTCTGTTCAACTGTGAGGTTGAGTTTTTGCCGCCCCAGCCATAAATTATCTATGCGTTTGAATAGGGGTTTATTGGCAGAAACTTTAGAGCCATGGTGGGATAATATTGGGGCAATCTTCCGTTCTAGCACGCGTAAGACTTCATCGCTTATCGAGCCGGTTAAATTCCAAAAAAGCGACGATACTCGATTTAAGGATTCTCCGGACAACTCCATCGCCTCGACGGTATTTTTAAATGTAGGTTTAACTTGGCTATTGGCAATTTGATCGATTTCAGCACTATGGTCTTTTAAAGCTACTTCAAAGGCCTGCTCAAAGTTTTGGTTTTTGATTGCTTCAAAATCAGGCAGACCTAAAGGGCCGGCCCAGAAAAAAATTGCATTATCGGTCATTTAAATCTTTCCAACCGGTTTCAAAGTATCGGGGTTTACGCCCCCCATACGGCATACCTCAACCCACTCGTCTCGTTTTACCGGCTGTACGGAAAGGCGCATGGATGTCACCAAGGACATATCGGAGAGCTTGTTGTTGGCTTTGACTTCTTTTAACGAAACTGGGTTTGGCATATCAGCCAATGCACGAATATGCACGCAATCCCAACGTTCATCATCTATTGTGGTGTCGGGAGCTGAAAGGGCTGAGACCTCTGCAATCCCAACGACATTTAGGCCCTCATTTGAGTGATAGAAAAAGGCTCGATCGCCCAGTTCCATTTCGCGCATAAAGTTTCGTGCCTGATAGTTACGGATACCATCCCATTCCTCGCCGGCATCTCCTTTGGCTTTTTGTTGATCCCAGGACCACTTGAATGGTTCAGATTTGAACAACCAATATCTCATTATGAATTCCTATGTTTCGTCTTTCAGAGGGCGTGATAATAGTAAAGCTACGGTTTCAGATGGGGTGATCTTATGCTCCAACAGGGCTGTGACCATTTCTATAATTGGGGTATCGACTCCATATTTTTGAGCCAATTGTAACGCCATTTTTGCACTATGAACACCTTCAGCAAGCGGACGGTTTGATAAATCTTCTTGTTTGGCTAGGGCTATACCATAGGAAAAATTGCGCGATTGTGTACTTGAACAGGTGAGCACTAAATCACCTAGACCCGAAAGCCCAGCCATTGTCTCCCGACGGGCACCAAGTGCGATGGTGATGCGGTTCAACTCAGCAAATCCGCGTGCGATCAGTGCGGCTTCTGCACTGGCTCCAAGTTGCAATCCTCTGGCAACGCCAACTGCAATCGCCAACACGTTTTTTAGTGCGCCACCGGCTTCAACACCAATTAAATCATCGCTGGCATAAATACGAAAACGCGGTGAGGAAAGTTTACTGGCAAGGGCTTGTGCTGTTTTTAAGTTGTGCGCTGCTAGGCTAACGGCTGTTGGCAATCCTTTGGCTACATCACTGGCAAAACTTGGCCCTGATAAAGCAGCAACACGCTCCTTTCCAAATTGGTGATCTGCAATTTCATGCAACAACTGCCCAGTTTTTTGATCTATGCCCTTGGCGCATAATACAAGCTGAGTGGCATCGCTGATAAGTGGGGCAATATTCTGGGTCAGTTCAGAAAAACTTTGAGCAGGGGTTACACAAAGTAAGGTGTCAGCTTGGCAAGCATGGGCGAGATTATCGCTAGCTATAAGTTTTGCGCTCAATTGCACATCATATAAATAGCTGCTGTTTTTGTTATGTTCGTTGATTTCTGTAATGGCTTTAGCATTTCGCCCCCACAGTAAAACACCTTCGTGTTGATCGGCTAGCATTGATGCAAGTGCTGTGCCCCATGCCCCACAACCAAGAACTGAAATGCTCATGCCTTCGCACCTTTTTTGCCTGTGCCAAATTTTTTTCCACCCGTAGCAGCAGCCTCGGGATCTAAAGGCCAACGGGACCTGATGATTTGTTCAGTATCTGTTAGCCCAAGGATTAATCGCTCAATTCCAACCCAGGCAATCATTGCTGCGTTGTCTGTACAAAGGGCTGCAGGTGGCGCGACCCATTGCCAGCTTTGTTGATCGCTTAATAATTTTAATCGTTCTCGAAGATAATCATTAGCGGCTACTCCACCAGCAACGATCAGGCTTGCTGGGGCGCCAAACTGTTTTTCAAATTTTAAAAACGCACGGCTTATTCTATCTTCCAAAATATCACCAACGGCTGATTGAAAGGAGGCACAAATATTTGCAATTGCCTGTTGAGTTTGCTCACCGTTATTGGCGACATTTTCTTGGGCTGTAATGCGAACGGCAGTTTTCAAACCAGAAAAAGACATATCCAGTGTGTCGCGTCCTTTTAAAGGTCTAGGAAATGCAAAGGCTTTGGGGTTCCCGTTCAACGCTGCATTTTCTACCTGTGGGCCGCCGGGATAAGGGAGACCCAATAGTTTGGCAGTTTTATCAAATGCCTCTCCCAACGCATCATCAATAGTGGTTGCCCAACGTTGATAATCACCGACGCCACGTACCAGTAATATTTGGGTATGACCGCCAGAAACCAGCAGTAGTAGGTAGGGAAATTTAACCCCATCCGTTAGCCGCGCCGTTAAGGCATGGCCTTCAAGATGGTTCACATTGAATAAGGTTTTGTTATGGACTGCGGCGATCGCTCTTGCGGTCATCGTGCCAACAATTAAACCGCCAGCCAGACCAGGGCCAGAAGTCACCGCTATTGCATCTAAATCGGCTAGGCTGGAATTAGCTCTTTCGAGAGCGTCATGGATTACCCCATCCAAAGTTTCTAAATGTGCCCGCGCGGCTATTTCGGGCACAACACCTCCAAAGGGGGCGTGATCTTCAATTTGGCTTAGCACCACGTTTGATAAAATATTTCCAGGCCCATCCACTCCCTTATTAAACGCAACAACACTAGCGGCGGTCTCATCGCAGCTTGTTTCAATTCCCAACACTATTCTTGAGTTTGATTTCATAACCTTCGAGTAACAGTTTACCAACGTTAGGCCAACACCGCTTTATGTTAGACTTAAGGGGAGAACAGAAATCTACTCTGGACGCGCTATGCTTTAGAGGTTTAACAGGAGGCGTTCCACCCAGCCATTACCCAAGAGCCAAACCCATGGCAATTGCCAGCCGTTCCATTCCTGCCCCCGACAGCGTTAAGATCAAACGTGCCTTGCTTTCTGTTTTTGATAAAACTGGATTAATTGAATTGGCGACGGTCCTGGCCGACGGGGGGGTTGAATTACTTTCTACAGGCGGGACATCGAAGGCGCTTAAAGATGCCGGGCTTGCGGTCATTGATGTTTCAGACGTCACCAATTTTCCAGAGATCATGGATGGGCGTGTGAAAACATTGCATCCAGCTATTCATGGTGGCTTGCTAGCTATTCGTGGAGCTGAGGACCACGTCAGCGCCATGGAAGAACATAACATTCCATCAATCGATTTGCTGGTATCCAATCTTTATCCTTTTGAGGAAGTGATGAAGAGTGGCGCGGCCAATGATGCTGTGGTGGAAAATATAGATATCGGTGGTCCAGCGATGCTGAGAGCTGCTGCTAAAAACCATGCCTATGTTTGTGTATTGACCTCTCCCGATGACTACACACGTTTTATTGATGAATTGGGTAGCGATTGCACGACCTCATACCAAACGCGGAAGCAATTTGCGCAAGCAACTTTTGCGCGCACCGCGGCTTACGATTCAGCTATTTCAAATTGGATGGCTAAAGCCTTTGAGGTGGAAACACCGGCCAACCGTTCGATTGGCGGGCCGCTTATGCAAACTATGCGCTATGGGGAAAACCCGCACCAAAAAGCTTCCCTCTATGCAACGCCAGAAGTGCGGCCAGGTGTTGCCCACTCAACTCAAATTCAAGGCAAAACACTTTCTTATAACAACATAAACGACACCGATGCGGCCTTTGAATTAGCCAGTGAATTTGACCCAGAAAAATCTGCGGCAGTAGCGATCATCAAACATGCCAACCCTTGCGGCGTTGCAACAGCCTCAAACTTAGCACAGGCCTATCGCGATGCACTCTCTTGCGACCCGACCTCTGCTTTTGGTGGTATCATCGCCATGAATCAAACCTTGGATGAGGAAGCGGCTCTGGCTATGGTAGAAATTTTTACCGAGGTCATCATCGCGCCCGATGCAACGGGTGAAGCCCGCGCCGTACTCGCCACAAAGAAAAACCTGCGGCTGTTGCTCACAAAAGGAATGGCCGATCCCCGCACTGAAGGCTTGACCATTAAAACCGTGGCTGGTGGATTGCTCGTGCAAGAACGGGATGCTGGAAATATTGATGACATTGATTTGAAGGTGGTGACCAAGCGAGCGCCAAGTGCCACAGAACTCGCCGATTTACGCTTTGCTTTTCGTGTTGCTAAACACGTTAAATCCAATGCCATTGTTTATGTAAAAGATGGGGCGACAGTTGGCATTGGTGCAGGACAAATGAGCCGTATTGACTCCTCCCGCATCGCCGCACGAAAGGCTGAGGACGCAGCAGAAGCGGCTGGATGGGATAAGCCAAAAACAATCGGTTCGGTTGTTGCCTCCGATGCCTTCTTCCCTTTTGCCGATGGCCTGTTGGCTGCAGCAGAGGCGGGAGCTACTGCGATTATTCAACCGGGCGGTTCAATGCGTGATGATGAAGTAATAGCAGCAGCCGACGAAACTGGCCTCGCCATGGTTTTCACCGGCATGCGTCATTTTAGGCATTAAGATTAAATACTGTCATTCTCGAATTTACTGATAAGCAAACTTCGGGGATCCAGAAGCTTTGTTTAATATTCTGGATCCCCGAAGCGCGCAAACGCGTTCGAGGATGGCGAAGAAAAAGCACACGGCACTCATTCGCTCACAATGGCCTTACTGGGCAAACTCATCCGGCGCATCTTCTGAGCCGCTGTATTGTTCTTTAACCATTGGCAAGAAAAATAATGCCACGATAAACAACAGCACTATCGGTAACATGCCAATGCGCTGACTACCGCTGATGTCCGTAAACAATGCAACCAAAAATGGTGCAAGGAATGCAGTAGCACGACCAGATAAAGCATAAAGTCCGAAGGCTTCCGTCATGCGACCGGGCTCTGCTTGGTCGACCATTAACGTACGGGAGGCCGCTTGAATGGAGCCACCGGTTGCTCCGATCACACAACCACATAGATAGAATAGCTTATCAGCAACACCAGTTCCAACCGGCATAAAAAATGCATGGGTTTGGTCAATGGAGATGATGGTAAATGTGGTGATTATCAAAATGATGACACTGGTTGTGACCACGAATTTTGGGCCAAACTTAGCATCTAACCGTCCACCAAAGTAGGCGCCAAAAACGCCGGCCAGAGCGGCCAAGATACCAAACTTACCCACATCAACAATCGACCAACCCAACATGCCAATCGCATAGATGCCACCAAACGCATAAAGACCATTCAGTGCATCACGATAGATCATGGAAGACCCTAGATATGCAAATAAGGATCTGTTTTGTGGCAAGCGTTTTATAGTTGACGCAAGATCTTTTAAACCCTGGCTAACGGCGCCTGTTACCTTTTTACGGCGACGTACATCGGGGGTGAATAGGAAAAGTGGTATAATAAAGATGACGTACCAAATTGCGGAAAGGGGGCCAACGGCGCGTTCGCCTTCTTTGGCGGCGGCGTCAATTCCAAACATTGGTGAGATACCAATAAGCGTGAAACCTTCTTTATTGGTTGCCATTGTTGCCAAAACGATAATCAAAGTGATCAGACCAGCTACATAGCCCAACGCCCAAGCGTTGCCAGATAGGCGCCCGAGTAATGAACGAGGCACCAAATCTGGCATCATTGCGTTGTTGAACACGGCGGTAAATTCATAACCAATCGTTGCAAGAATAAATGCGGCTAAAACAAAAGTTACCGAGGCGCCTTCCATAGAATTGGGAACCGCCCACCAAAGTGAAAACACCCCAATCACGGCCAGGATTGAAAAAGCAAAAATCCACGGCTTACGTGGCCCAGTTGCATCTGCAATGGCACCCAATATCGGCGACATGATTGCAATAATAACTCCAGCAAGTGCTGCAGCATAGCCCCAAGAAGACTGTCCTTCTGCTGCGCTTGGCGCGACAAAAGCAGCAAAATAGGGGCCAAAAATAAATGTAATGATGAGGGTGTGAAAAGGCTGTGCCGCCCAATCGAAGAGCATCCATCCCCAGATGCCTTTTTTAGATACTTTTGATTTGTGAATGTCTTCTTCTTCAATCATAACCGCCCTCCCAAGCGAATTGCTACATTACGCAGCAGCGTAACCATGTATATTCCACGGCTGGCATTGAATAGCCAGTGCAGTGATAATAAAAAAGGGCGCTCCAAATGGAACGCCCTTCCCAGAATTTATGCCAACGAAGCTTAGTCGCGGCCACCCATGAAGTTGAGCAAGAACATGAACATATTGACGAAGTTTAGATAAAGGTTCAACGCGCCCATGATAGAAGACTTAGCAAGCGCTTCAGCGTTACCAGCAACCATTTCATAGGTGTTCTTCAGGCGTTGTGTATCGTAGGCAGTCAAGCCAGCGAAGATCAACAGACCGATAACATTGATTGCGAAAGATAACGCACCAGAACCCAAGAAGATGTTCACGATAGACGCGATGATTATACCAAACAGACCCATCATCAAGAATGAGCCCATGCCCGTAAGGCTACGCTTGGTTGTGTAACCGTAAAGGCTCAACGCACCAAAGGAAGCGGCAGTAACAAAGAAGGTCTGCACGATGCTAGGCATATTGAAGACCATGAATATCCAAGACATGGAAACGCCCATCACCGCAGCAAAAGCATAGAAAATGCCTGTAGCAGCTGATTTAGAGAGTTTGTTGATGCCGAAGGAAATAACCATCACAAAAGCCAAAGGCGCGATCATGATGACCCATTTGAACATGCTGTTATAGAGAAAGTTAGCAACGGCAGGATTGCTTGCGGCCCAAGAGGCCATTCCGTAAGCAGCCACGCCGGTTAGGGCAATTGCGGTGGCCATATAGTTGTATATGCCAAGCATATAGGTGCGCAAACCCTCATCGATGTCAGCGCGGGCGCCAGTTTGAACTCGACCCTGAATTTGTTCTTTATAGTCAGCCATAATAGCCCTCTTCCGTTGGACGCTAGGTTAGCATCATTCATGATAATTTTATTCAGACACATTAATGGACCGAACTTTGACCCTAATATGAGGGTTTTGCTCTTTTGTTTCAAGGGCAGACAGGAATAACAATGATTAGAACGAATTATAGTTACCTTATAATTCGCGTAATACTGGTGCTGCCTTTTGACCGAGCACCCGCCAAGTGCCTATTAACCCAAACCCAACAGTGAAAATTAGTGCAGCTAGAAGTGTTATCAGGGCTACATTGGGTAAAAATGAGAAGCTAAACCCCATAACTCCATTGATTACAAACCAAGCGGCTAGCCCTCCAGCCAGGAGGGCGAACAGTCCAGTTGCGATGCCAAGCAGGGCATATTCAAGCACGAAAGCATTGATGAGTGTACGCCTTGTGGCACCGAGAGTTTTAAGAACCACGGCATCATGGATTCGTGCAGAATTACCTGCCGCTAATGCTCCACCCAAAACAAGTATGGAAGCTCCAAGAGCCAAGAGAGCTGCTGCACGAATCGCTGTTGCCAATTGACTGATAAGCCCATTGACGACATTTAGAGCATCACGCACTCGTACTGTAGTGATGGTTGGGAACTTACCGGTGATTGCTTTTAAAATTTCACCATCACGTTTGGTTTGCGTAGCACTCGCTTCACCAAGAATAGAGTCCCCTACCCGTAATGTAGCCATGTGGGCATGGGGAGCTCCGACAAAAGTATTCGGCGAGAAGACCATGACAAAGTTTATTCCCATGGAGCGCCATTCAACGTTACGAAGATTAGCTACTTTGGCCGCTATGTTGCGCCCGAGTACATTGACGGTGATCACATCACCCACATCAACACCGAGCTCATCAGCTTCCTCTGCGGTAAAGGAAAGTAAGTTTTCTCCGGAATGGTTTTCAGCCCACCAACTGCCCTTAGCCAGTGAGGCATTAACAGGAAGGCTGGCGGAATAGGTTAGTCCGCGATCACCTCGCAAAACCCAACGACCGCTTTCTTTGGCTTTAATTTTTGCCGCCGGCACATCATTAATAGAGACAATGCGGCCCCTCAGCATTGGCACCGTTTGGATTTCTCCTTTCGGTGCAATCGTGCCTAAGAATTTTGTAAATTCTTTATATTGGGTTGCCTGGATATCAACAAAGAAAAAATCGGGTGCTTTTTTGGGTATGTTTGAAGAAATTTGATTGCGTAAATTCCCATCGATTAATGCAAGAGAAACAAGCAAAGCTAAACCTAGGCCAAGGGATAAAACCACAGATGGTGTTAGGGCGCCTGGGCGGTGAATATTGCCAATCGCTAATCGTAAGGATGTAGATTTAACTTGCGGTAAATTACGGGCGATCCATTGAATGCCCATAGAAACACCCCGTAGCAGGACAAAACAAATGGCAATCCCAACAACAAATGAAACCGCTACCCTTTTATCGCTTGCCTGAAGAATTGCGAGGCCGATCAATGCGAAGATGACGAGCGCCGTAGCAATTTGGTAAATTGCTTGCGGCCAAGGGTTATTTTCACGCCCGGCACTTCTAAACAATGCCGTTGCTGGAATATCTCTTGCTTGCCCCAAGGGCCAAAGGGCAAAGGCAAGGGCTGTTAATAAACCATAGGCTACTGCACTAAACAGAACTCTTGGATGAAAACTGCTGGCCGAGCCTAGGGGTAAAATATCAGACAGAGCCCATTTTGCTATAAATGGGAGTAGTGCTCCAACGAGTAACCCAAGCATGATCCCCATCATCGCAAGGATCAAAATTTGAATGAGATAGATGTTAAAAACAAACCCCGCAGGTGCTCCGAGACTTTTAAAAGATGCGATTACATTGCTTTTTGTATCTAAAAAAGCGCGCACCGCATTAGCCACACCAACCCCGCCCACGATTAGAGCTGTTAGTCCAACCAGGGTTAAAAATTGTGAGAACCGCTCAATGTTTCTGGTCAGCGCCGGAGCAGCATTATCACGGGAACGAATTCGCCACCCTGCCTCGGGAAATTGTTTTTTTGCTTCGTTGATCACCGCATTGAGATTACCATTGCTGGCATCCACCAATTTCATGCGGCTCGTCCATCTGATCAAGGAGCCAGGTTGAACCAATTTTGTCTTTGTCAGTGCGACTTGGCTCATCAATACTTTGGGGCCAAAACCAAATCCATCGGAAACACGATCCGGCTCATTGGTGATTGTGCCAAGAATGACGAGTTGAGCGGACCCGATCTTTATTTGATCCCCTAATTCCAAGCTCAAGCGAGAAAGCAATATTGGATCGACGACTATTCCCTTACCTTCCCCTAGTAAAATTGCAGCCTTAGGGGGATTGGTTACGAGGGAGCCAACGAGTGGCCAATACTGATCTACAGCTTTCAGTTCGATGAGTGATTGATCCGAGCCATCTACAAGGCGTGCCATTGCTCGCATTGTCGCGGCTTCCGTAACCGTGCCTTTGGTTTGCAGCCATTCTCGTTCATCTGTTTTTAACTGTCGTTGGATTGTGGTGAAGGCCACATCACCGCCAAGCAAAGATTTACCCTCTTCGGCAATGCCTGAGGTAATTGAAAGGGCAACCGCATTTACGCCAGAAATAGCCGCAACACCCAAGGCGATGCAGGCTAAGAAAATATAGAATCCTGAAAGCCCCCCACGCAATTCACGCAATGCAAATTGAAATGCCAAAGTTAGATTTGCAGCTGAATTTTTTTGGAGGGCATCTGAGGCCATGCTCATGCCCTTTGCTTTTTTTGCGCGCGCGCCTGTTCAATCTCCCCAGCACGGACTCGCAATGTTACATCGCATTGAGCCGCAAGATTGGGATCATGGGTTACCAGTACCAAGGTCATGCCCCGCTCCCGTTGTTTTGCGAACAATAAATTGGTGATGTGTTTCCCGGTTTCTTCATCAAGATTTCCCGTCGGCTCATCTGCCACTAATATTTTTGGGTTAGGGGCTAATGCCCGTGCCATGGCCACCCGTTGCTGCTCTCCCCCAGACATTTGCGCTGGATAATGGCTAAGGCGCTCCGCTAATCCTACAGCTTGCATCTCAGCGCGTGCTTTATCGAAAGCATTCGGGTCGCCGGCAAGTTCCAGCGGTACAGCAACATTTTCTAAGGCCGTCATATTAGGAATTAAATGGAAGGATTGAAACACAATCCCGATATTGCGCCCGCGAAAAACAGCTAGTTCATCTTCGCTCATGGAAGCAAAATCTTCGCCAGCCAAAATAACGCGGCCACTATCAACCCGCTCTAACCCAGCCATCACCATCAACAGGGTGGATTTACCAGATCCAGATGGGCCAACTACCCCGACACTTTTTCCTGATGGGACATCTAACGAGATGCCGCGGAGCACATGAACCTGTGAGGCTCCTTCACCCAACGTTAGGTGGATATCTTTTAGGCTTATGACCGGAATTTCTTTTTGTGCTGGCATAATCTTGTCGCTGTTCTTATCTAATGATTGTATTTAATGGTCTTCGCTATGAGGAAAGTCAAAGTGCACTACATTACAAATTTGAAAGGTCAAATCCATTCACCCCTAATTGCCATTTTAATATTACTATTTCTAATCACTCCTTTGAGATCGCAAGAGGCGCAAAAAGATTTCGATGACACCCCCAAAATTGTGGTGTTCGGGGATAGTCTTGTTGCTGGATACCAGCTTCCCCCCGGCAAAAGTTTTCCAGAACGGCTGCAAGAAGCTCTTGATGCAAAAGGGATCAGTGTCAAAATAATTGCTGCGGGCGTCTCTGGGGATACGACCAGCGCTGGGTTAGCGCGGCTGGACTGGTCTATTCCTGATGGAATTGATGGTGTGCTGTTGGAACTTGGAGCAAATGATGCCTTGCGGGGTTTGCCGCCAAAAAATACAAGTGAAAATTTGAAATTAATGATTGAAAAGCTGACTGAACGCGGCATCAAGGTCATGCTTTTAGGAATCCTTGCCCCACCCAACATGGGTGAAGATTATGCCAGCGAATTCAACCCAATTTATGCAAAGCTCGCTGATCAATATGAACTCAAACTTTATCCGTTCTTTCTAGACGGGGTTTTGACTCATGCAGATAAACTTCTTGCAGATGGAAAGCATCCTAATGTTGCTGGGGTTGAGGTGATGGTTGGAAAAATCATTCCTATGGTTGAACAATTTATCGAAGACTTACGGCCATCACCTTAAGGGTCATTCAAATCGTAGTAGTAAATCTTTTGCATCAATTTGGTCGCCGCGTTTCACCAACACTTCAGCAACAACTCCATCTGCTTCGGCGTGTAAGGCTGTTTCCATTTTCATGGCTTCAATTGAAAGTAGAACATCTCCCGATGCTACTTCTTGTCCCACCTCGATCATGATTGTGGAAATCACACCTGGCATTGGTGCACCAATATGGGCGGCGTTTCCATTTTCAGCTTTTGGCCGAGCAATGATGGCATCTCCCCCATGCAAACGGTCGGGAACGCGTGCTCGGCGTGGCTGGCCGTTCAACTCAAAAAATACGGTGACCATGCCTTGATCATCCATTTCGCTTCGCGCCAAACAGCGCACCACGAGTATCTTACCTTTTTCAATTTCAACTAGAATTTCCTCCCCCGCTTTCATACCGTAAAAGAATACTGGGGTAGGTAAGGCACTGGTTGGCCCATAGGCACTTTTTGCTAAAGCGTAGTCGGTGAAGACTTTTGGATACATAAGATAAGATGCAAATTCTTGATCGCTCACGGATCGGTTTATTTTCTTCTCGGCCTCTTTTCTAAGTTTTTTCATATTTGCGGGTTTCAAAGTTGCGCCGACCCGTTTGGTCAAAGGTTTTTTACCCTTCAACACCTTTTTTTGAAGTTTTTTAGGAAAGCCATCAGCCGGGCGAGAAAGGTCGCCATGCATGAATGAAATCACAGAATCCGGAAAGGCAATATCCTTTTTTGGATCTTCAACCTCAGCAATGGTGATGTCTTGTGATACCATCATCAAAGCCATATCTCCAACGACCTTTGAAGAGGGTGTAACCTTAACGATATCGCCGAACATATCATTGACATCAGAATAGGTTTTGGAAATTTTTGTCCATTTGGATTCAAGCCCAAGGGAGCGAGCCTGTTCTTTTAAGTTGGTGTATTGACCGCCAGGCATTTCATGCAAATAGACCTCCGATGCTGGTGCTTTCACATCACTTTCAAAGGCCGCGTACTGGGCTCTAACTTGCTCCCAGTAGAGAGATATTTCGCGAATGCTGTCCGTGTCCAGTTTTGGGTCGCGTTTATTGCCTCGTAGCGCTTCAACAATGGAGCCAAGGCAGGGCTGGGAAGTTCCCCCTGAAAACGCATCCATGGCCGCATCTACGGCATCAACTCCAGCTTCAATAGCTGCGAGCACGGTGGCAGCAGAAATGCCCGAAGTATCGTGGGTGTGGAAGTGAATAGGCAGATCGGTTTCTTGCCGCAAGGTCTTGAATAGTTTTGTTGCAGCTGCTGGCTTCAACAGGCCAGCCATGTCTTTGATACAAATGATATGACAGCCAGCTTTATCTAATTCATGGGTTAAATTGACATAATAATTCATGTCGTATTTGGGGCGAGATGGATCAAGCACATCTCCCGTGTAGCAAATTGCTCCTTCACATAATTTACCGCTTTCAAGAACCGCATCGATTGATACCCGCATATTTTCAACCCAGTTGAGACAATCAAAAACACGGAAGAGATCAACGCCGCTATTTGCGGCTTCATGGATGAAGTGTTTGACCACATTATCTGGGTAACCCGTATACCCAACGCCATTGGAGCCACGCACTAAAGCCTGGAGCAAGAGGTTCGGTGCGCGCTCCCGTATCAGTGCCAACCGCTCCCATGGGTCTTCGCTTAAAAACCGCATCGCTACATCGAAGGTAGCGCCGCCCCAGCATTCCAGTGACAACAAATCAGGCAAAGCTTTTGAATAAGCTCCAGCAATGGCTGCTATATCATGGGTACGCATACGGGTGGCGAGCAAGGACTGGTGGCCATCACGCATGGTTGTGTCTGTGATTAAAACCTTTTTCTGCTTTCTCATCCATTTAGAAAATGCTTCCGGCCCGTGGATTTCTAAGCGCTGACGGGTGCCATCGATAACGGTGCCTTCAAACCATGGGGCTCCAGGGGTGACAGCCCCTGGGTTTGGTTTATTACGATCTCTTGTATCGGGGTGGCCGTTGATCGAAACATCGGCAACATAATTCAACAATCTGGTTGCGCGATCTCGGCGCTTCACCTTATGAAAAAGTTCAGGCGTGTTATCAATAAATTTCGTTGTGTAGGTATTATTGCGAAATTTTTTGTGGGTGATGATATTTTCGAGGAAGGTCAAATTGGTGGCCACACCACGAATACGAAATTCGCGTAAGGCTCGGTCCATACGCGCAATTGTTTCTTCTGGAGTTGGCGCCCAGGCTGTGACCTTTTCTAGCAGTGGGTCATAAAATCTGGTGATTACGGCACCGGAATAGGCAGTGCCACCATCTAGCCGAATACCAAAACCTGTAGCCCCGCGATAGGCGGTGATACGGCCATAATCTGGAATGAAATTTTGCTCTGGATCTTCCGTGGTGATGCGGCACTGAAGGGCATGGCCATTGAGTTTGATATCTTTTTGATATGGAACTCCTGATTTAGCCGTACCAATTTTATGGCCATCAACTAAGTGGATTTGAGCTTTGATAATATCAATGCCTGTGACCTCTTCGGTCACGGTATGCTCGACTTGAACCCGTGGATTAACTTCAATGAAGTAAAAAGCGTCGGTTTTCACATCCATCAAAAACTCGACCGTACCGGCTCCTAAATAATTTGTTGCATTAGCAATTTGCAGGGCGTATCCGCATAGTTCCTGTCTTTGGTCTTCCGATAAATAGGGTGCAGGTGCGCGCTCTACGACCTTTTGATTGCGCCGTTGAACCGAACAATCCCGTTCAAATAAATGCACCGCGCCACCTTGGCCGTCGCCCAATATTTGGACTTCAACATGGCGAGCCGTCTCAACTAATTTTTCCAGATAAATCTCGTCCTTACCGAAAGCTGCGGCGGCTTCACGGCGCGCTTCTAGGGCTTCGCGCTCTAGGTCTTTAGCAGAGCGGATTACACGCATCCCGCGGCCACCGCCGCCCCATGATGCCTTTAGCATTATTGGATAGCCAATCTCATCAGCCATTTTGATGGCTTTTTTGATATCCTCAGGCAGGGGTTTGGTTGCGGGAACAACCGGAACGTTGGCTTTCATGGCAAGGTTACGGGCGGCAATTTTATTGCCAAGGGAGCGCATGGTTTCAGCCTTGGGGCCAATGAAAGTAATTCCTGCTTGTTCACAAGCGTCAACAAATTCTGGGCTCTCTGAAAGCAGACCATAACCAGGGTGGATGGCATCCGCGCCCGAAAGCTTAGCGACACGGATTACCTCTTCAATCGAAAGGTAGCTTTCAATTGGCCCCATGGGTTTTTCTAAATGCGGCCCTGTTCCGATTTGATAAGCTTCATCAGCTTTAAAGCGATGAAGTGCTAATTTGTCTTCTTCAGCCCATATTGCGACCGTTTTTAAACCTAGTTCGTTGGCTGCGCGAAATACGCGAATAGCAATTTCTGAACGATTGGCAACAAGAATTTTATTGATCGGCATGAAGGCGGTTCCAAGCTAGTAATAAATATCTTATAGAGCGACAATGCGGGCACTGAAAGTGGCTGGAATAAATATTAAACTAAAAGGGCAAGTTGTTTGGTCGCCTTGATCATGTTTTTGAAAAAACGACAATATCTTTGAAGAATAGGAGTGGGCTAAATGATCCTTTGTTGTGGTGAAGCACTTATTGATATGTTGCCGGTTGAAATTGAACAGAACGGGGGAGAATTTGGTTACTGCCCTGTTCCTGGTGGCGCGATTTTTAACACTGCAATTGCCCTTGCCCGATTAGGATCAAAAACCGCATTGGTGGGTGGGGTTTCTGATGATCTGTTTGGTCGCCAGTTGATAGATGCAATGGAAAAGTCTGGTGTCGACACTAGGTTTTGTTTTCGCTCGGATCTACCAACCCCCTTGGCCTTTGTTGCGTTGAGTAAGGGAAAAGCCAACTACACTTTTTATGATCAAGGCTCGGCGATGCGAATGTTCCAAGCAAATCAGCTTTCCGTTCCTGATGAAAATATAACTGCCTTGCAATTTGGAGGGATTTGTCTTCTCGAAGATCCTGCTGCCCTAAGCTATGAGAAATTGTTGATGAGGATGGCATCTAAAAGTGTCATTGCCCTTGATCCAAATATTCGTCCCAACTTTGTTATTGATGAAGATTGTTATCGTGCGCGGTTGCTAAGGATGATCGCCGCAAGCGATATTATCAAACTTTCTGACGAAGATTTTTTATGGCTGTACCCTGAGGCTAGTTTTGAGGAGATGGCATCCGAATGGGTTAAGCTTGGCGCTGCTCTGGTTATTCAAACCCTGGGAGGGAAAGGCTCGATGGCCATCACCCGCAGGGTTAATATAAGAGTAGCGACGGAAACCATTGAGGTCGTTGATACGGTTGGGGCTGGGGACGCATATAATGCTGGCCTGTTGTATCAATTAGAAACAATGGGGCTGTTAAGTAAAAAAATGCTCAAAGATATTTCTGAAACCAATATAAGGAGTGCGCTTGAATTTGCTTCAAAGGTTGCTGCTTACACGGTTAAAAGAGCCGGAGCTAATCCACCATATTTAGGTGCGTTATAGCTAGCACTCAAGGTTTTGGTTTTTTTGGCTTGGCTTTTTTATATGTTTTTGGGTGATTTGACTGTGTTTGATCGGCTTTGGGTCCGAATCTACGTTTCTTTTTATGGGGCTTTTGCTCTGGTGATCGATCCTCAGTAGGTTTTGATTTATGGAAAGGTTTTGAGCCCTTTCGATGGGGTCTTTTTTTCTTTGATTTATTATAGGAGGGCGAGGGGGCTAGGGATACTTCTTGTAATTCTTCGGGGGCAGATTTTTCCGCGATATTCAAACGAATGAAGGCGGTGGCAATTTGTTCCGGTGAATATTTAGAGAGCAATTGCCCGACAAAATCACGTTCTTCTTGGAGCATTGGCTCGCTTAAAATTGGGTCTGCAAGAATACGCTCTTCATCCCGTTCAATGACTTCCATTGCTGAGGGTGGGGCGGCCCAAGTTGCATTTATTTTTGCAAAT
Source organism: Rhizobiaceae bacterium (assembly GCA_036479095.1). GTDB lineage: Bacteria > Pseudomonadota > Alphaproteobacteria > Rhizobiales > Rhizobiaceae > Pseudahrensia. The sequence goes on from JAZGFF010000149.1 coordinate 19,589, forward strand.
CGTAAGACCCGCTCAGCTTTGTTGCGGGTTTTGGGATCAACGATCAAGACGCTCACCCCTTTGCGACCTGCGCGACCGGTGCGACCAGAGCGATGCAATAAAGTTTCAGGGTTTGTGGGCAATTCCGCATGAACAACCAAACCTAGGTTGGGCAGATCAATACCGCGAGCTGCAACATCGGTTGCGATACAAACACGGGCACGGCCATCGCGCATGGCTTGCAACGCGTGGGTTCGTTCGCTTTGGCTTAATTCACCTGAGAGTGCAACAACAGAAAATCCACGGTTGTTGAAGCGCGAAACCAAACGGTTGACTGAGGCGCGAGTATTACAAAACACGAGGGCATTTTTTGCTTCATAGTAGTGTAAAACATTTATGATTGCGTTTTCCTGCTCGCGGTTTGCAACCATCAACGCACGGTATTCAATATCAATATGCTGTTTGTCTTCTTCCTTGGTAGAAATACGAACCGCATCTTTTTGATATTGCTTTGCTAAACGGCCAATAGAGGCTGGAACAGTCGCTGAGAAGAGTAATGTGCGCCGCTCTTTTGGCGTGGTTTCAAGAATAAATTCAAGATCATCCTTAAAGCCAAGATCAAGCATCTCGTCAGCTTCATCTAAAATCACTGCGCGCAATTGTGACGGGTCGAGGGAATTACGCATAATGTGATCGCGTAAACGGCCAGGCGTGCCAACAACGATATGTGCGCCGCGTGCTAAGCTGCGCCGTTCGGTTCGCATATCCATCCCGCCAACACAGGAAGCAATAATGGCTCCTGTATATTCGTAAAGCCAGTCTAATTCTCGTTTGACCTGCAAAGCCAACTCGCGTGTTGGTGCGATGACCAAAGCCAATGGTTTTTTACTGTGGGGTAATTTATCTGCACCCTTTAACAAATTAGGCGCAATTGCGATGCCAAAAGCTACTGTTTTCCCAGAACCTGTTTGTGCGGAGACGAGGGCGTCTACATTTTCTAACTTGCTTCCAAGCATAGATTTTTGCACGGAGGTTAGCTCGTTATAGCCTCGTTTGTTCAAGGCTTGTGCTAAGGGTTGGGAGACGCCTTCAAATTCAATCATGCTCGATCTTTCCTAAAGGGCGCGATGGTTTGATATGCAGATAGGCGCTTTCTTTGATTGGCGCAAATGTTTGATTGAAATAATTATTAGTGGATCATATTAAATCGAAATATCTGTTTAAATGTGATAAGGATGGGGCAACGGCAGTACCCAGTGCGCTTATTTCAGAGGAAAATTCACAATGCGTCTCACAAAGCAGACAAATTATGCAATCCGAATGATGATGTATTGTGATTCTAATGATGGGTTGAGCCGGGTTAGCTCGATTGCTAACTTTTATAATCTCTCGGAACAGTTTTTACTTAAAATTCTCCAAGTTCTGACAAAGGCTGAACTTGTTGAAAGCGTTCGCGGTAGGAACGGTGGTATCAGGCTCGCGCGACCCGCTGAAGAAATTAATATCGGTGATGTGGTGCGCGCTACAGAGGAAAATTTTGCGCTAGCGGAGTGCTTTGAAGCGCGTGATACAGAATGCCCTTTGTTGAATTCCTGTGGAATGAACCAAGCCTTATCAGAAGCCTTGGCCGCATTCTTTGCCGTCCTCGATAGTTATTCGCTAGCTGATTTGACGAATAATGAACGGAACTTGCATGTCTTATTGCAGTTAGATGCCTCAAAGAGCATTCCACTAGGTTCTTAATATGGGTTTTGTTCCAGCGGTATTGTTGGGCTTGGATTATTCATCAAATCCTACTTGATCAACAAGCTCAGATGCAAATTTACGGTTTTTTGCAATGTCTGACAATGGCAGTTTGTCTGCCTTTAATGTGCCCCAAGAAGTAGTTCGCTGATCTGCTTCAACGCCGGGTTTTACTGGGTACTCATAGTTAGCCGAGCCATAGAATTTTTGCGCTATTGCTCCAGATAAGAAATCTAACAGCATTTTGGCTTGTTTTGGATGGGGAGCATTTTTTGTCATTACCATGCCTGAAATATTGACATGGGTTCCACGGTTATCGGCGTTTGGAAATAACAACTTTACTGAAGCTGCCCATTGTTTTTGTTCAGGGTCCTTGGTGTTGGTTTGCATTTTACCCATGTAGTAGGTGTTGCCTAATGCAATGTCGCATTCGCCAGAAAAAATGGCCTTTACCTGCGCGCGATCATTCCCAGTGGGCTTACGAGCGAGGTTATTTTTTACTCCTCTCAGCCATTTTTTAGCATTCGCTTCGCCCAAATGAGAAACCATGGAGGCAATGAGGCCAATCGAATAAACGTGCTGCCCAGAACGCGTACAAAGCTTACCCTGCCATTTTGGGTCTGCGAGCTCTTCATAGGTGATTGAGTTTTGTGCAACACGGGCTTTTGAAGCAAAAATAATGCGTGCCCGCGTTGTAACACCAAACCAATGTCCATCAGGATCGCGATATTGGCTAGGTATATTTGCAGTGATTATTTCGCTGGATACAGCTTGGGTGATGCCAAGTGATTTGGCAGCATCAAGACGGCCAATATCGACAGTGAGAAGCACATCAGCTGGTGAGTTTTTCCCCTCGGCATGAATTCTTTGGCTTAAACCCTTCTTAGCAAACAGCACATTGGTTTTGATTCCAGTTTTTGCTGTGAAAGCATCCAGAATAGGTTTTAATAAACCTGGCTGACGGTAGGAGTAAATATTTACTTCATCCCCAGCCAGAGCAATTGCGGGGCTGAGCAATGAGGCTGATAGAGCAAGCGTAGTGAAGGTTTTAAAGGTAGTTAAGGACATAATTTTCTCAATCATTAGAGGAGTCAACTTTGGAGCTGGGCTCCCAACCAAAAGAATAAACCCGCACTATGTAAAGTGGAGTACAAAACTCTTCTATTTAACTGGAGTTTTTAAGTCAAGTATTAAATTGGGTAAAATTTTCGATCATTGAGTAGATAATCCCTCGTTATCTTGGACATTCAAAGCACGGTATTTTAGCACGATAATTCAGATAAGTTATCGAACTGTAGGACAGCCGAGCGAGACATGGTTTTTTCGAGTGTTTTGTTTGGATAGCCGATTAGCGCAACGCGCTTGGCTAGTAATTTTTCATAATTAGAAAACACAAATTTATGTTTCTTAAAAACCGCACCATCCAGTGTTTTTAAAGATTCAATGGTATTTATAAATCCATTGTTGTTTATCACGGTCGAGACAAAAATATTGCCTTGTTCATTGAGCTGATTAAAAATAACTTTTTTCATATTATTTTCGCTGATCCCATCGGTGTTTTTTAGCCTTCTCAATATGTGGGCGATGACGGCTAACCGACGGCCTTCAGCTAGGGCTAAATTCATTTGTTGTTTAGTAATATTGGATCCAATTGCATCTCTCCAATCCGAGGTAGAATAACCGAAAACAGATATTTTAATCGGCTCCTCATTAGTTTTTATGCATTTGCCGATGAAATCGGTAACCGTGTTTAAGAGGTTTTTTTCAACACTGTATGGTCGTGTTGGATTGTCTGCATACTTACGATCAAATAAACTGGCCAAGCCAAATATGAGAGCTTCTTTAAGGGTGCCAATACCTTTTTGTTGACTGCTCTCCCCATCGCTTTGAAACGGATATTTGACATTGCCAGTTGAATCTACAAACCCGTTTCCGGCAGTCACGGGCCCAAAGAAAATTGGTATCAATATGGCATTTTGTTTTTTGGATTTTTCATTTGTGATCCCATCCACGATTAAGGTGGTCATAATGCTGTTGGTTGCGGTTTTAGATTTTATAGTTTGCTTAGGTGTCTGGATTATTACGGGGCTGACAAGACTTATTTTGCTGTCGCTAGATTTTTTATTTGGCGGGGTAAGGTAAGCGCCAAGACCCTTTAGGGATTTCTCGCTCAACTCTATGGTTACAGCATTAGTTTGTTTGTCGGCAATTGAGCGGCTGCGGTCGCTTTTCCCATCAATCAAGTATGTGACTTGTTGCTTAGGATAGGTGGTAGAAAACATAGAATACCCATGCCAGCACCAATTACCCGTAGGAGAACATTTCTTTTGAATGCGATAGACACCATCTGATGAACTGAGAAGTCTCCCGATAGCCAAGGTTGGATAGTGGGGTACATTGCTGCCCGCACTCTTAAGCGCACTGCCTAATAGCTGCGTATCAGGTAAAGATGAATGCAGGGCAAAAGCAATAAATGACAGGAGGAAGGCAGGAGCCACAGCTGCTAGGATATTGAGAACCCACATCCTTAAACGTCTTTTCCCGTTTAAGAATATTTTGAGTGCCCCCTTAATCTTCTGAAGTGGTTTGAAGCGTCTTTTGGTCGCCGTGTCATTAGGTTCTTCAGCCAACGTATAAATGGGAAATTGGAAATGACCCTCTGCTCCCGTATCCATACTTCCCGGGATAACTTTTTTTAGCCTAGACACTAAATCACTTGAAGCATCTTTCATTAGGGCTTTTCGCCTGGAGTTCCCAGCTGCTGTTGAAATGGCTAGTGCAATCCCAAATACAAAAATACAATAACTGAGGCCTATTGTGTTGAGAGCTGGAGATTCCCACACCACTAGCACCAAGGCACAAAACCCAGATGCGATCAGTGCAATCGGCACCGTCCAAGCATATCGCCCAACAAATGATCTATCGAAGTCCTTAGTAACATTGTAAGTGGCTTGGTGAAATTTAGATTTCAGCGTTTTTGTACAAAACTTTTGCTCCAATGCCATTAATTGGTGATTGATATTGAGGCAATGGCGTTGAAGTGAACAGATAGATTCTCTTACAACTTCGATTTCGTGGGGGAGTGTTTTTGAAGTAGGAGACAATCGTGAGTAGGCTTCGTGAATGGGTTTTGCTTCCACAAGTAGGCGCCATGAATTTAACCGGTTAGTCATTTGGATGAGGGTGTTTTTCTGTGCAGCCAAATCGACACCCAGAGCTTTTGTTCTGTTGGATATATGGTCAAACAAATCATCTGAAATTCTTCTAAATTGAATTGAATCCTTTTCTTCTGCTGCTCTAGAAACGCTGGCTTGGGATAATAATCGAGAAATTTGTTCTTCTAAATGATAGCCGCGAATTCTTACCTTCTTGATATCTACCATTGAAGTGGCATCCACTTGGTTTATTTCACGCCCCTCCCTATCCAGTGCGATTAAGGGATGGGTTCCATCATAACCTACCGCAGATTTTGCCAACTCTTCATTGAAGAGATGAAAGACCTTCAAAACTTCATCATAAGTATATTTGAAGTTCTGTTTGGCCTGCTCAAATTGGTGTTGTGCTTGTTTCAATTTTTTTACTGACGCGGTATTATGGCTCAGGGGTTCAGGGTTTTTGGTTGAAATTTGTTTTGACGTGAGGATCGCTCGACAATCTTTTAGTTTCTTTTCTGTAGAGAAATATTTTTTTGAACTGTTTTCTAGTTCGCGAAAAATAGCCGAAACGCAGCTCATTTCAGAAGCTAGATTTCCTGAAGTGTGTTTGTGCCAGAGTTTGCTGATATTATTTTTAACTGAGTTCAGTGCGATATTGTTCTTTGTTTTGTTAATCGTCATTTGAATAGTCTCCTTGAATATCTTTGAAAAGAAATTCTTTTGCTCGGGTTAATCCTGCGACCAACAACGCAACTTTTGCTTCGTGAGCCATATTGAAATCAAGCCAGTTGGCGTCTCCCGTATCGATCTCGGCTAAGCGAAATGGAAAACTTCGAGGCACATGAATTCCTTTTTTTGAGTAGCGTTTGAGTAATTTTTGATTACTTTCAAACACGTCTCTTTTGTTTTTGCGAAGAAAGTAGAACTCACGATCTCGGTTTAATCTAACCGCACTTGCGACTTGGGTGGCATCACGGAAAAACCCCTTGATAGACCGGCGCCCAACGGCTGGGCTTTTTTTGGGTTTTGGCAACAACGGCACGCTGATGGTCGGGATGTCAGGCGCAAAATCATTAAAAGAATCGGTTGGTAGGTTAGAAAAAAGCCCGCCATCCAAGAAATAAACCTCGTCAAGCCAACTGAACTCGTCAAAGGTATCGGGATGAACAAGTTGCTCAATTTTTGAATTTAGGAAATATTTATCGCTCAATTTTGAAGGGTTGGTGCTATGGTTTCTTGATTTTGACCAAGAGTTTTTCCGTATCCTGAAACGGATTGGCTCGAAAAACAGAGGTATGGACATAGAAGCCCGCACCATCAGTGCTGGGGATAGCCCTTGGTATTCATGATTGAAATATTTCAAGTCTCTTGGGAATCGAATTGCGATCCCGATCGGCATAGCCGTGGCGATGATATTCAGAAAATGTTGGCCAGTTGCTGGTTGTTGATCATCAAGCTTAGCCTTTTTGAAAATATCTTTTTGTTCAAATTGATTGAGATAGTCCTTGGCGTTGTCGCGATTTTTTATTTCATTCAAGAGATCATTTTTGGCGTGACGGAATAACTTATTTGCCGCATTTAATCGTTTTTCGACATCACTCATTTTGGCTAAGCCATGTTCTTTGAGTAGTAGATCAAAATATTCAAGGAATGAGTTCCCGCTGTTTAAGCCTCGTCGGTGAATTAATGATTTGACTGCAGATACACCTCCTAGGATTCCCTCCATTGTCAAAAGACTTCGCCCTTTCAGGGCTCTCTTAATTAAAATGCGATTGGGTCGGTTTCCATCAATGAAATTGGCCATCGGCATCTCATCAATCATCTTTACGAGGCTTTCACCAGATGCTTTCATTGGGTCGTCTTTACGAGCAGCAAGTATTCCCATTGCAGCAATAGAGCCGGCAGATGTTCCTGCTAAACCGGCAAATCTTATCCCGGCCTTTTCTAAGCCGATTACAAATCCAGCGTGTGCCAAGCCTAAAAGCCCACCTCCTTGCATTGCAATGTTGGCAATACGAAAAACTTCTTGGTTGTTATTTAATCTTGATTTTTGCGCAGTGCGAGCAGTGGCGAATTTGATTGTTTTTTGATTTTTATTTCTGATAGCACAGAGCCAAAAATATTCATCCAAGTGTTGACCAAATTCATTGTTGGTTATACGCAACTCAATTTCGGCGATGAGATTGATGACTCTTTTGTCATCAAGTAAAGCCTTCTCTACTTCATTATTTGTTAAATCGGTATCTTGGTAGGTTTTCCTAATAGACAATTGATAACCCGCTACTGAATTGTGTTCCCTTGTTGAAATTTGGTTCGCCAGAACCTTTTTCTATTGTAAAATTAATGAAGGTTTCTTCTTTTCCCGGCAGAGGAAATTTTAAGGTCGCACCGATGGAATAATAGGTTTCGCTATTTACGAAATCGTACCAGCCCGTGGCCCATGCGTTAAATTTTGGCTTGATGTCTTGATCGTAAATAGACAGACCAATGGGAATATCTGTGTTGAATTTGGATATTAACTTTATACGACCGATAGAGCTGTTTGGTTGCTCAGAGCTTTCATCTTGAGAGTTACCGATCCGTACTTGATTGCGCACTTTAAACTTGTGCCCTCCTTGGAGAAATACCCCTACATATGGATTTAATCCAAGGATGAAGGATTGCCCCAAGAGTTTATGTTTCCCGAAGGGGACGTAACCCACCTCAGCCAATACCGCGACATCATCAAAATAACGGGTTGTTTCCATTCCCAAGCTGATTGGAAACACTGAGAATCGATTCAAATCGGGTGTTTTTCGACCTTGGTCATCAACTCCAGGTTGGAGGCTGCCTGCTAATGTGCCAATTGGGGCTTGGGTAAAGCTAATGTAGTTACCCGTTACTTTAGCCGTGATAGATTGGAAGCTACCATCTGCACCGGCCTCAATGTTGAATTCGGGCACAAGGTCAAGCAGCCATGCCCGATCATCGTATTTTGTACAGGATCGGGATTCTTTTAATTCGAATCTACAGCTCGTGAGAAAGATTTCATAAGGATTTTGGCTTAGTTTAATCGCGGCGGCGACAAGGGCTTTTTCCCCCGCTTTAAAGGCTTCTTTCAGTTGCAGCTCCAAGCTTGCTCCATTGTCTAAAACTGCCGCGGGGGGTTCTTGCGCAGATGCAACTGAAAGTTGAATTGCAATTATGCATGCGAGCGCAAGAGTGCTTTTTCTAGATTGTTTTTGAGTCGCCATTGTACAACACTCCTAAATGATTTTTGGTGCGAGTTTATCAATCGTCAAGTTTTGCCCATTTTTTGGCCAAGGCTTATCTCCATTCCCTGCCTGAATTAACGAATAGCGAATAAATGATTTGAAAATTCGTGGGGAAATGGCTGTTCCTGCCCCCCCTGTTGGAAGAAGCTCGGAAAATTTGACATCTACAGGCACCTCAGATGGATCACTGCATCTTGCGTTTAGTGCGCAAATATGAATTCTCATTTCAATCTTGAGATCGTTTAAACTCATGGTCATGGTAAAAACCCTTGTTAATGATTGACAGATACATACTGCTGCAATCATCGAAGGATTCTGCAATTTTGGCGTGAAACTTGCGCAAGAAGCTAAGCTACTTTGATTTTATTTTGGTAAAATAAATCCCCGCTCTGAGTAAAGTTGGGTTTTTCAAATCAATTGTGGCTGTGACATTAATTGTCTGTATTTTTGTTGGTATTATCGGGTGTTAGGATTAAACCTTGCCCGAGCCTGCGGGGATCGGGATTATCTATCCCCCCATATCCAAAAGTAGATGCCCAAGTACGCACCTCTTCACGTGACGCAGACCAATCATCATTTTGTTGTAGCTGATCTGCAATTTTGCGAACTACTTGTGGTGCGGCCATACTTGTGCCTGCGACGTGAACTGTTGTTGAAGATAAGTTTCCGGTTGTTGATATTCCGCGGACACCACTTACTTCACCAACCGGAGCTGACAGATCGATACTACTTCCGCCATTTGTGTGAACGTTTGATGCAGACGATGAATAGGGGGCAACTTGCGCTGGTTTTCCTGCTTGCGTCTCATAGGCTCCAACGCGTATTGGAGCAGCTCCGGTTGCGATGGCGTTCAAGGTTCCATCGGTTTTGATGTAGCTTTTTGGGTCGTCTAGGTTTTCGTTAATCGGCAAACCAAACGCATCGGTAGATTGATAAGCGTGGTCCTCGAAATAAGATTGCCGCCTATGGGAGGTTCCCATCCCTGGCGTGTCGTTGCGCTGTATCCAAAGGTTGAAATTTATTTCCCTATTTTCCTTAGTAGCGATTTGAATTTTCCAGTTCCCCGGGTCAGCGAGCAACTCCTCGATCTCACCATTGTTGGCTGTGCGGGTGATTATTAACGTGACCCGCAATTGAAAATTGTTCGCGCTGTCATGGGTTTCAATTTGATCGATATAAACCCCTCCGATCGCGCCATAGCCATCTTTTATTAGTTGTAAAAATGATTGATCTTCTTGGCACGTAAAGCTGTAGAAGGTGTTACTTGAAGGAGGCGCTAGTGAGATTTCAATTGCTGCTTGGGTAAGTTGGGTTTTATCTAAGGGGTCACTCCAAATTTCAACAATTGATGGGGCTTTATTGTCAGGAGGGATGAACCAGGTCAGTGATTGTGAGGAGGATGATTTAGCAAGAGTTCTAGCGTGGGTCTTCGACTGAAAACTATTCCCAGATGGGAGGACAACGGTTGTGGGGCTAAGGGCGCTATATTGGTTGCGCGCAGCGATCTTCTGATCAAGCATCTTTTCAAAATCTGACGTACCATTATGCCCAGAGGCAAAAATTCCATAGCTAATGTTGATGATTACTGGCCGAGCCTTCCCCTCTTTAGTTCTAAGCCTATCTGCCCGTTGCAATATATAATCAATCGCATAGCCAAAATAGGCAGACATAAAAGTACCTGAAGTGTCTTCGGTTAAAAAATTTGGTAATTGAACAGCTATGATTGGCCGGTGCGGGTTCTCTGCAGGATCAAATCCCGCTGCAAGATCCATAACACTGGCGCCGTGGCTGAACTTTGAGTTTAGATATTGATCAAGCCCTAGCTTTTTGTATATCGCTTCTTCATCAGTGTGCTCGTGTAGTAATTTTGTAAGTTCCTGCTTCGTCCACTCCTTCCCAAATTCAACATAAACAGGGTCGTTATTTGTATAATTCCCCCTGTTTCCTTGATCCCATAAAAATTCAATTCGCGAACTGTACCTTTCACCGCTTAAGGATAAAAAGCGATGATTAGCAAAGGGAATTCCATCATCAATTACCCCGATGATAACATCTTCATCTTCTAGGAAACTTTCTGGAAAACTGTCGATTTTGGGTTGATGGGGATTCTTTGAACGTGTTCCTTTCAGTAAAGGTACGTCTATGTTTGGAAAACTATTGCCAGTCTCGCTAATTAGAGCACTAGAGAATTTCAGGGCTTGGTTGTTGAATTCCTGTTTTTCTTCAGCTGTCCCGTAGTCTTTTATGAAAGACTCGAAATTGAATATTTTCTCAATATTCAGTTGGTGATTGAGCAAGAAGGTTTTATCTGAGCGCTCATCCTCAAAGATGTTTTGATAGCCGCGTTGGAAATTCCACCACCAATGAGAATAGGGTGAAAGGTTCGTATCCAGATCAGCAGGTTGCCAAGAATAGCTCATCACGGTCCCTATTTTATGTCTTTGTTGCTTATCGAACCTAAGGACGACCATTCAGGCATAACTTTTTCGTTCCACAACCAGCTCAGTAGCTCGCTCTTTTCTGTTGTTATCTCGCTTGATTTGGTAAAGGCAGTTTTGTTGGAGTTCGCTGTTTTGCTAATACTCATGTGTTCAATTGTGTTGTAATAGAAACGAGTTGCACCAAGCTCATTTGGGTCAAATTTCCAACCGTAAAAATGTTTAGCCTCTGAAGTTTTTGTATCTTTTTGGTTTGTTGACGATGGCTCGGTGTTCGCAGCCTTCGCCCCACATTTTGTTAAATAGTAACTAGCAAGTGAGGTTCCAAGAACAGCACCGGCCATACTGTCAATTGGAAAGTGAACTCCAGCTACAGTTCGGTTTTCAGAAATGCGAGCAGCAAGCTTTTGTAATTGCTCGCGTCTCGCGCTAGCCACATCTTTATTTTCAGACAAGGTCGAAAATAAATGCTCTAAAATATTTGCAATAAGATAAGACTGGGTTGCATGGCCACTTGGAAAAGAGGAATGGGATGGAGTTTGTATCATAGGCTGGACCAGGGCATAATATTCAATCGGCCTACGACTTGCTAAAGCATTTTTAAATTGCATAATCGGCCCAGCACTGGCGCCAAGGCAAGCGTTGATAAACTCAAATGTCCAAGGTTTGGTTGCTGGATGAAGTCCTACGACTGACCCGAAATAGGATAGTAAATCTTCAATTTGACTGATGATTTCAGGAGCACGCTCCATCCTCAATTTAGAGTAGGTGTGTATATAGTTGAGTTCCTCAGCAAATTTAGCGGTGGCCGGCCTTTCAATTTCGCAGATGATATTTTTCCCATTACTCAAAGTTGCTTTTGGCTGCTCTTTACCGGGGTTAGGTGAAGAGGAGTAAAACTCTATATTATAAATTAACTCGGATATAAAAAGCGTTGCTCTAATATCAGGCGACCAATTCTCGATTGTCTCCCTCGAGTTCACATCGAGTTGCGGTAAATTACAATTTACAGGATCCCAGTTCCATGGGGTTGCGAGTGTTCCATGGGTGTTGATTAACCCCGCCGCTGCTGAAATTGCAGTGCCGGAATTGGCTGAACCATAGTTTCCATAATTGCCGTAGTTCCCATAATTTCCGTAGTTGCCGTAATTCCCATAATTGCCGTAGTTTCCGTAATTCCCGTAGTTCTCTAGGTTCAATCCAGCCATATTCTTTCTCCCATGATTTCAAGCAGCTTGAGTTTTTAGGCATTCGATTGTCAAGCAAGCTACGTAGCTTGAGGGCATTACTTATTTAAAATTCACGCTGAATTGACGATTTGAAAAAATTCGCGCAATATTTCTGCATAGGGACGGGCTTTTATATATTTTATACGCTCGCTGAGTGAATGTAGTGATTGAAAACAAGAAGCAACTCTATGTGTTTACATTGGGTGCCTTCAAAATTTCTGACGTGTCAAACCGCAATTTTCATCCGCGGGGCAAGAAGGCTTGCGCTCTTTTGGCCATGCTATTTACTGCTCATGGTAACACGAAGGCCAGGGGTTGGCTGGCTGATCATCTCTGGAGTGATCGATCAAATGAACAAGCGTCAGGCAGTCTGCGTCAAACACTTTCTGAAATTCGCCAGGCCTTGGGAGAGCACAAACATCTTCTGACATCGGATAAAACTAAAATTTCAATTGATACCTCAGATATCTGGATAGATGCATATGACAGTGAATACATACGCAAACTCACAGGTAGTCAGGCTCAACTTCCTGAGTTCCTAGAGAATGTAGACATCAGAGATGTTGAATACGAACATTGGTTGACATTGCAACGGAACCATTTCGAGGGCCACTTTCAAAAAACAGATGATCGGAAGCCTAACCTATCGAACGGTTTGGAAGTGACTAAGGTGAGCCATCAACAGACCAAGGGCCCCAGCGTCATCAAGAACCAAGTTTTGAGTGATTCAAACACCAATCTGCTTTTTGCTGAAATGGTTGCAGATATATTATGTGGCAGCTTGTCGGATATCGCGAGTATTCGAGTATTCGATAAACAAGAGCTAAACGAGCAGGGAAATGATGGGGTTGGGAAATCGATCCTTATTGATACAAAGTCGTTTTCATTTAATTCTAAGAATGCCTTGGGTATTGTTCTCAAGGATAGCTCAGATCACCGTTTGTTATTGAATAGCCAGCGTCACTTACAAGCCGGGCAACAACTCTCTATTGAATCTGAAGCCGTTTTAGAAGCTATCAATGAAGCAGTTGATCTTTCTATTAGCGAATTAGCACCTGATCTTGATGATCTTGAAGAAACTATGTCACCAGCAGAATTGAGTATTCGGGCCGTTGAGTTGCTTTTTACTATGAGCGCTGAGAATCTTCAGGCGGCTGAGGGGCTGTTGCGAAAGTGCTATCAACTGGAGCCGCGCGGGCTATATTTAGCATGGTTGGCGTACATACGAACGATCCAGTTGGGCGAGGGGGTCACGCCTGATGGAGAAGCAATACTCGAGGAAATGGAAGAGTTAATATTGCAAGCGATCGAAAAAGAACCCAATAATGCATTGGTGTTGTCGATTGCGGCTTATATACACACTGTCTGGCTTGGTGAGCATGATCGGGCATTTGAACTTGCTGAGCGCAGTTTAAGCTTGAACCCAACCAGCGCGATTGGGCTGTGTTATTTTGGATTAACTCAAAGCCATCTTGGTAACTTAGTGAACGGGCGAGACCTAACAGCATTAGCCAGCCGCATCGCCGGTAGCGGGCCGCATAAAGCGCAACTTAAACAAATATCGTTTATCACGACTGCTTTAGCGGGCGATTTTCCCGAAGCTGCTCAAATTGGTGAAACGGTCACGGCAGATGAAGATCGGTTTGTAGCTAACAAACGGTTTTTAATTTTACTCTACGATAAGCTGAATGAAGAGGAAAAGCTCGAACGGGTAATTAATGAGCTAAGGATTGTTGATCCAACAGCTACGGTGCGGAGCATTAAAGATCGTTTTCGGCTCAACTCTGTGTTGAGAAATTCTTTGCTGCTCAAATAAGTTTAAAACCAAAACTTTGGGTTTGCTTTAGTTGTAATGGGTTTGATTGGCATCAATATAAAATTGGAGCGGGCGATGAGATTCGAACTCACGACCTAAACCTTGGCAAGGTTTCGCTCTACCCCTGAGCTACGCCCGCTCGGGCGGCTTGAGAATATTATCTCTAGCGCCGTGTATATGCGCCAACGAATATTTGATTGCAAGACGTATTTTGGCATAATTTGCAATTATGATGATGTGGTAAAGACTTTGCGCGCGCGAGTAGGAGTGATAGGGAATAAAAAAGTCAATTTTGGGCAACTTATATAATGCAACCTCTCCCGCAGCACCCTGTAAGCACCAAAATGTTGCTAGAATATTTAAAGGTATGCGACTTTAAAATTAAGACGATCACCCATCCCCCATTGTTTACAGTGGAGGAGAGTAAGGAGCTACGCGGGTCAATGGAAGGCGGGCACACGAAGAACCTTTTTTTGAAAGATAAGAAGGGTAAATATTTTTTACTGACCGCGAAGGAAGACAGTGTGGTCAACCTGAAAACGTTGCATAGATTGCTCGGTGGCTCTGGGCGGGTTTCATTCGGGAAACCAGAAATGTTGTTGGAATTGTTGGGGGTGAAGCCCGGGGCGGTAACGGCTTTGGGGATTATCAATGATCGAGAAAATAGAGTGCGTTTTGCGATTGATAAAGAATTGCTCAAAAATGAGAAAATTAATTGTCACCCCCTAACGAACGAAGCAACCACGACGTTGTATTGTGACGATTTATTGACCTTTTCTAAAGCTTGTGGTCATGCACCTTTGATTGTTGATTTATGCGATGATGGCTAAACGCTTACCAAGGTTGAAATAAAGCTGGGAATACCCAATTTAGAGGTATTCAAATGATGCTATATAAGAGCTGATGGCCAAATATAATGGGCACGAGGCGAATAGGAATGAAAGATAAGAAATGAGTAACGAAGAGAAAACGCCAAAACAAAATATATCCTACACGATTTCTGGAAGTATGGGGGGTGGCACTGTGTCTGCCGGGTTAGACTCTAGTGAAATTGGGGGGGCTAGAAGTGGTGATCGTGGCATGGCGGCAACGCCAGATTTTTCACCCTCAGAGCCAACAGTCGCACCGGAATCTAAGGGGCCAATTATAAAAGATATATCTACGGAAGGTTTTCTTGCTGATGTGATTGAGGCATCTAAGCAAGCGCCGGTTATCGTGGATTTTTGGGCGCCTTGGTGCGGGCCATGTAAACAATTGGGGCCAATTATTGAAAAGGCCGTCACTGATGCCGCTAACGCGGGTCATGGAATTACCCTTTGTAAAATGGATGTTGAGAAGTACCCAGATATTTCTCAACAGATGGGAATTAAATCTATACCGGCTGTTGTGAGCTTTGTTGATGGCCGCCCAGCTGACGGGTTTATGGGGGCGAAAACGGAATCAGAAGTTCGTGCATTTGTTGATAAGGTTGCAGCCCTTGGGCCACCTGTTGAAGGCGGTGGCATGGCGCAGGCTTTAGATAAGGCCAATGAATTTGCTGCCAAGGGCGAACATGCAGAGGCCGCAGAAATATATAGCCTCATCTTAGAGCATGAACCAGGGAATCTTGATGCCTTTGCAGGTCTTGGCTTTTGTTACGTAGCGGTGGGTGAGTTTGATATGGCGCAAAAGTTGATTGATAAAATACCACAAGAATATCGCGATCAAGAAGCGCTCATTGCTTTGATGAAATCAATCGAGCTGGCCAAACAAGGATCAGAGCTTGGGGAATTATCTGAATTGGCTGCTGCAGCAGACGCCGATCCGAAAAATTACCAAGCGCGTTTTGACTATGCGCTGGCCTTAAATACGAATGGTGATCGAGAAGAAGCGGCTGAACAATTAATCTTGATTGTTCGCAAAGACCGCAAATGGAAGGATGATGGGGCGCGTGCTCAGCTGCTCGAGTTTTTTGTAAGTTGGGGTAATGCCGATCCAGCTACTAATTTTGGGCGCCGCGCTCTCTCGGCAGTTATTTTCTCATAGTCAACCGAAGGTGAATACCAATTGGAAGCTGGAAATACCACCTATAGCCACATCGATGAGCTGGACGAACAGATTGCCTTGTTCCCGCTTGCTGGGGCGCTATTGTTGCCTGCAGGTAACATGCCGCTAAATATTTTTGAGCCGCGCTACCTTGCTATGTTTGACGATGCTCTAAAAGGCAATCGGTTAATCGGCGTTATCCAACCTCGTTTTGACTTAGAGGAAGCTTTAATGAAAACAGACGAACAGCAGGCACCACTTTGTGAAGTGGGCTGTGTTGGACGAATCACGGCGCACCAAGAATCTGGTGAAGGGCGCATGATGATTAATCTTGCTGGAATAACAAGATTTCAACTGCTCGAGGAAGTTGCCAATAATAATGGATATCGAAGGGCAAAAGTTGACTATTACCCAGGGGATTTACAGGACGATACATCTGAAATTGATGCCGTGGATCGCGAAGGATTATTGCAGACATTTAAACAATTCCTTGAAGCCAATGACATGGACGCGGATTGGGATGGAGTGCGGGAAGCGGGGAATCAGACCTTAGTCAATACGCTTTCAATGATGAGCCCTTTTGGCCCTGCTGAAAAACAAGCCTTATTAGAGGCGCCTGATCTGAAAACTCGGGCTGAAACTTTGGTGGCGATAACTGAAATTATGCTGGCACGCGCTGCTGGTGATGCAACGAGCACGTTACAATAGTATGGCTAAGAAAAAACAGCCTCTGCTCGATCCTAAAATGATGCAGCTTCTTGTTTGTCCGCATACAAAAGGACCATTGGAATATGATGAAAAGGCGCAAGAATTAATTTCCAACAAGGCCAAACTAGCTTACCCTGTTCGCGATGGTGTTCCGATCCTATTGATCATAGAAGCGCGTGCATTGGACGATGGTTGAGATGAATACCCAATCAGCAACTCATGGGGAGAGCACTAGGTGAGTGAAGAAAGCGAACAAAAACCGTCAAAACCGCCACGGGAATTGGTGGATGCTGGTTTTCCGCGTAAATTGCTTGGCGGCTATGCTCATTTTCGTAAGAACCGCCTAAGCCGCGAGCGTGAACGCTATGAGCAATTGGCTGAAAGCGGTCAAAAACCCGACACAATGATCATTGCCTGCTGTGATTCCCGCTCTGCTCCCGAAACTATATTTGGCGCCGCCCCTGGTGAGATGTTTGTGGTGCGCAATGTTGCGAACATTATGCCGCCCTATGAAGATGACGGCCATTATCACGGCACATCAGCTGCTTTAGAATTCGCGGTGCAAGAACTGAGAGTGAAACATATCGTAATTATGGGTCATGGTCGCTGTGGGGGAATCAAGGCGTTTCGTCGTCAGATGATGGGAATAGATAATCAACCCCTGTCGCCTGGAGATTTTATCGGAAAATGGATATCACTTCTTGATCCTGTCGCTCAAAAGATTGAGCGCGTTGAAGGAGAAACTGAAGAAGAGCTACAGGGCAAATTGGAAGCCGAAAGCATTCGCCAATCCATCGAACACCTGAAATCGTTTCCTTGCGTCTCGCTTTTGTTAGAGCGTGAACAGATAGGTTTGCATGGTGCTTGGTTTGACATTTCTAGCGGTGAATTGTGGACCATGGACGAAGAAACCGGAATTTTTGAAAAGCCTTTCGGCTAATATTAAATCGGCTCACCATTTAGCAATACTGGATTGCCTGGCTTGCGGCCAGCAGCTTGATTGATGAACTCCTGTTTTAGAGTTGGTAGTCTATCAACAATGCCCAAACCAATGGTTCGCAACATCCTTAGGAGGCCGATATCATTGCTGAACAAACGGTTTAACACGTCGGTTACAACACCCATTTGAACCGTATCAAACCGTCGCCACCTCTCATAGCGTTCCAGAATTGTTTGGGAGCCAATATCTAGCCCTAGGCGGTCTGCCTCAACAATTGTTTGCGCTAATGCTGCCGCATCTTTGAACCCAAGGTTCAGCCCTTGGCCTGAAATTGGATGAATACCGTGCGCTGCATCGCCGACAAGGGCAAAACGGGGGCGAACAAATCCACGCGCTAAGGTCAAACCTAAAGGGAAGGCTTTGCGAGGACCCACCACTTCAATTTCACCAAGCTTGTGGCCAAAGCGGCGTTCGAGTTCTAACTCAAAAGTAAAATCATCCGCCGATATCAATCGCTTGGCGTTATCGGTTGGCTCTGTCCAAACAAGCGATGAGCGATTATTGGGAAGTGGTAGTGTTGCGAAGGGCCCACCGGGTAAAAAATGCTCCTCTGCACGCCCCAGGTGGGGCCGTTCATGGGCGATTGTGGTCACTATACCCATTTGATTATAATCCCAATGCACGGTTTTAATCCCGGCTTTATCACGTAAACCAGAGCGTACCCCATCGGCTGCAATTAATAGCCGCGTGCGGATTGTTTTGCCTGAACCTAGGGTGACAAGGGTCGCTGGGTCTTGGGTTTCAAAATCGCTTACAGTATCGCCATGAATGAGTTTAATGCCGAGTGTTTTGGCTTTTTTGCGAAGGGCAAGGATGAGCGCTTGGTTCGGGAGCATGTGGGCAAAGGGCTCCTTATCCGTATATTCGTCGCTCACATCACCAAAAGTTAAGAATACAGGGCGGACCGGGTCAGAGGTGCGGCTATCGGTGACAGTCATTTCATTGATCGGTTGGGCGTCTTTGAGCAAATCCTGCCACAAACCCAATTGATTGAGCATCCGGCTGGCTGCTGCAGCTATTGCTGAAGCTCGCGTATCTTGGCTGATTGCTTCTTTCGGGGCCGCATCAACCAGGGTGATATCCAGATGTGGAGCAGATGCTTTGGTGGCAACGGCTGTAGAAAGGCCCACATACCCACCACCAGCAATCAAGCAATCAATAATAGGTTCTTGGGGTGCCACAAGTAGTCTCCGTTGAATGTCTTCAAAGCATGTTCTATGAGTGCAAGCTTAATTGCATTCTATTTATATGGAGATGGGAAGCCCGCATGACCACCCCAAATGAAGATAATGATGTCTCAGACGATTCTAAGTTAACGGCAGTTGAGCAGCTTTTAGATATACTTGATCTAGAGGTTTTAGAGCGAAACTTGTTTAGGGGGCGTAGTCCTAAGACCGGATGGCAACGAGTATTTGGTGGGCAGGTGATTGGCCAAGCTTTGGCAGCAGCGCAACGCACCGTGCCCGATGAACGCCCGGTTCATTCGTTACATGGTTATTTTTTGAGGCCAGGCGACCCTACGGTTCCCATCATCTATGAGGTTGACCGTATCCGTGACGGAGGTTCTTTCACGACGCGGCGTGTCGTTGGAATCCAGCACGGGAAAGCAATATTTTCCACTTCAGTTTCATTCCATAGCAATGAGGAAGGGCTTGATTTTCATATGCCGATGCCGAATCAAGCCGACCCTGAATCGCTGATGAGCGAAAGGGATATGAAAGAAAAATTTATGGAATTTGCACCCAAAGAAGCCAAGGCTTATTGGAAACGTGAGCGCCCTATTGAAGTGCGAACTACTTCGGTTGAGCATTATATATCTGATAAAAAGCTTCCTCCTGAACAATATGTTTGGGTACGGGCAACGGGGCCCATACCCAATAACCAGGCAATACAGGCGGCTGTTTTGGCCTATGCTTCGGATATGACTTTGTTAGATACAGCGCTTTACCCACATGGCCGCAAGGTTTTCGATAAAGACTTGCAAGTCGCGAGCCTCGATCATTCTATGTGGTTTCATCGCACGATTGATATGAATAAATGGCTCTTATTTGCCCAAGACAGCCCCAACTCAAACGGGGGGCG
>JAZGFF010000150.1:0-4248 GCA_036479095.1 Rhizobiaceae bacterium
AGCGAACTTAGGATCAGTGCCGCAGGGTTGAAAAGCCAGCCTGCCTGACCGTGTTCACGGGTTTTGGTAAAACAAAACTTAGCCAGTGAGTGGTGTGTGGATGGAAAGTGGAACGATAAACAATGCCGGGGCAGAGCTTAGAAGCAACGCCGTTATTTTTATCAAAAGCTTTGTTGGCGGTGCCAATAGGCTCTGCCGTCCCCAACTGGGGGCAGACTGATGTTCACTCTAGGGGGAAATCCTACGGGAACCCCCTGGAGGGTTTTTGTGTGTTTGCTTCACAGATTCACCCCGTTTACACTTCTTACTTGTCAATCAAACAAAACCGTGTTCACTACCCCCTAACACCAGCCCAGTGGGAGGGGAAAACAGCGTGCAGGGTTCAAAACAAACGACCGTTGAAAGCCAAAGCAAAGCGATGCATCCCCATGGTCGCAGCCTTAGTGATCTATGGTTGAATGGCGTTGCCGGAGTGCTTTACCCGGCTGAATGGAAATTGTTAAAATGTGCAGCAAGGGGAAAACGCTGCGTATTTAATAGCCCTCGCCCCAGCCACCCCACGAACGAGAATAGGATAAGGGCCGAGCTGCTACGATTCATTGCCCTAGGGGGAGATGACCAAAACCCACTCCATGAGCACGGCATTTGGTTGCAGGGAGCTTTTATTGATTGCGCCGATGGGGAGTTAGATTTTTGGGGAACGACAATACCCTATACCTTGCTGTTAACCCACTGCCATATAGATGGAGAACTTTTTCTCCTCGACGCCTGCGCAAAAACAATCGCCCTTAATGGCTCCTATGTTCATGGAATTAAGGCAGATGGATTACGAGCCGAAGAAAGCATTTTCTTGTCAGAAGGCTTCACCAGCACAAAAGAAGTGCGGTTTATAGGTGCATCAATCGGCGGAGATTTAACTTGCCAGGGCGGAATATTTCTATGCGAGAAATCATGCTTGAGCATAAACAGAGCATCAATTCATGGCAGCTGTTTCCTTGATAAAGGCTTCCTTGCAAAAGGTACGGTAAATCTTTCCAATGCCACCATTAGCGGAAATCTAAATTGTCAGGGAGGTACATTTTCCTCCAAGGGGCAGGCCATTCATGCACCACGTTTGACCGTTGGAGATAATGTAAACCTTGGAAAAGAATGCCGAGTAGCTGGTCAGGTCTCCTTTCAGGCGGCCAATATCGGCGGCGATATAACCTTCGCCCACGGCTCATTCGAGGGCAAGCCAGCCGTTAATATGCGCAATGCAAAAATACAGGGCATGCTGGTGTGGCGTGATATTGACCATGCCCGAGGGGAGCTTAACCTGTCCGGTGCATCCTGCCGCACTTTGAACATGGACTGGAAGTCTTGGGAACGACCCGATCAGGTGCGCATTGACAATTTCACCTATCAAGGGTTTTCAGAATTACCCTCGGGCTGTGATGCAGATTTTTGGCGCGAATGGTTAGAGCGGCAACCCAAGCGCCATTTAGAAGAACGCTATCGACCCAAACCCTATTCTCAATTAGCCAGCGTCTTGCATACAATGGGCCACGAAGAAGAGGCCCGCGCCATCCGCATTGAACAACGCAAACGGCAAAGTCTTTTCACTCAAAAATTTGAAGCCGTGGCCAATACTTCTGAAGCCAAAGTGCTCCGAAAACTCATCGTGCTTTGGAATTTCATTCAATGGGCCGTGGTATCCTATGGCTATCGCCCGGGGAAAGCTGTGTTCTATCTGTTTGGAATGATATGCATTGGCAGCGTTATTTACCATGCAGCAGCCCGTGATGGTATTATGACCCCAACCCATCCATTGATTTTCAAAGAAACCGTTGGCGGATTTATTCCAAAACAATGCGCTAAAAATTGGGTCTATCCAGCAGCCGAAATCAAGGCCCGGTGTGAAGCTGCGGTTCCCTCAGAATACTCCACATTCAACGCCATCATCTATTCCATCGACACCGCTATTCCTGTGGTCAATTTTCGCATGGAAGCTGATTGGTCCCCGCGGGTTGTTACTTGGGATGGGGGGAAATCCTATTCCCTCGGCTGGTGGGTACGGACTTGGGAATGGGTGCAAATCGCCCTTGGGTGGGGGCTAAGCTTACTGTTTGTTTCTGCAATTGGCGGTGTGATTCGCCGAGACTAACACACCGTTGCTCATTCAATAATCATCACAGTTTCAGGGCCAATACGGGGCAACAACCAAAGCATATGGGCGCAAGAAATCGCCACGCATCCTTCCGTTGGCCGATAATCGTCATGGGCCAAATGAAAAAATATAGCGCTACCACCAACCCCCATATGGCACGTAATATTGTGGTCCATAACCAAAATTATATCATAAAGATGATCATCACGACGCAGACTTTCATGGCTAGCTGAATAGGGAATTACTACCGCACGGTTGTAATTACGATCTCCAATTTCATCACACCAACCATCCTCTTTGCTGATTGGTTGCCAATCAAAATTACTCGAACGAAGTTTAACTCGATCCGTTCTGACGAGCATTTGCAATAAAGAATAACGACCAAGCGGAGTTATCCCATCCCCTTCCCCATGCTTTATACCAATACCAGAACGCCCCAAAGCACAGGGCAAAACATGACGACCCGCAATCAGCAAACCTCGGGATTTAAATCCTGGGCGGCTTCTGATTTGTATTAAATCAAAGTTTGGTTGGTAAGAATTTTGCACTTTCGTCCTATTTGGCTCACAATTGCCGTAACAATTTCACAATCACGTGTGATTCTCTCATGTGCAAGTTTATGACAAGATTTAAGTCCCTATATAAGGGCATTACCCTGGAAGGGGCCTATCAATTATGAGGAATACCATGACCGAACGTTCAATCTTACTTGTTGATGATGATGATGATCTGCGTGAAGCCCTGACCGAGCAGTTGGGCCTTTACGAAGAATTCGTGATCACCCAAGAAGTGACCGCTGCTGCAGGTATCCAAACAGCGCGCAGCGCCCATACTGATCTTCTCATCATGGATGTCGGCTTGCCAGATATGGATGGCCGCGAAGCCGTCAAACTGCTCAGAAAAAGCGGCTTTAAATCACCAATTATTATGCTCACCGGCCACGACACCGACAGCGATACTATTTTGGGGCTCGAAGCTGGAGCCAATGATTACATCGCAAAGCCATTTAAATTTGCCGTGCTACTGGCGCGTATTCGCGCCCAATTGCGGCAACACGAACAAAGTGAAGATGCTGTCTTTACCATTGGCCACTATTCCTTCCGACCAGCCCAAAAACTAATGCTGGAAGAAGACGGTAACAAAGTGCGGTTGACTGAAAAAGAAACAGCAATTTTAAAATACCTTTATCGCGCAGAGCAAAAAGTCATCACCCGTGATATTTTGCTTGAAGAAGTATGGGGTTACAACTCAGGGGTTACCACCCATACATTGGAAACCCATATATACCGCCTTCGCCAAAAAATTGAACGCGACCCTTCCAATGCCCAATTGCTTGTCACCGAATCCGGTGGCTATAAATTGATGCCGTAAACAACAAGTTGTTAAACAATGTCCCTTGATACCGATATCCATCTCCTAGCGCGGGTGAAACTATTCGAAGGTTTCGATCACGAACAGTTACGGCTCTTAGCCTTTGGCGCAGAAGCCCGCACCATGGGGCAAGGTACAAGATTATTTTACCGTGACACACTCTCGGACGGTGGCTTTATTATTGTACGGGGCAAAATTGAATTGCACTCCGGCGTCAACGATAGCATCGTCACTACCCATGGCCCTGGAGCTTTGATAGGGGAAATGGCTCTGCTTACAGAAACAAACCATGCAGCAACTGCCCTTGCCATAGAAAATACCGAGGTACTGAAGATCCCAAGACCCCTTTTCCGAAGAATGTTGGAAGAATATCCCGATCTGGCTCTCATCTTACAAAGGCGAATTATGGTTTCCGTTGATGAATTCATGGAACAGCTTGATCGTATTCGTGCAAAGCTTGATCACGCCAATGACCTTGCATCTCGCGCCTAGCGAAAAACTTATCCCCGCTGCCAGCGACGATGTTAACGTGCTTCTGATTTTCAATACCAAATCAGGATAAATCAAAACTTGCCATGACGGGTACATGATCTGAAGGTTTTACCCAGCCTCGCGCTTCGCGCAAAACTAACATATCCGTTAGTTTTTTTGCTAAGCTAGGGGATGACCAAATGTGATCCAGACGCCGCCCTTTATCAGCAGTATCCCAGTCTTTTGCCCGATAACTCCAC
>JAZGFF010000151.1:0-3955 GCA_036479095.1 Rhizobiaceae bacterium
ACGCATGGCAATGGCGGAGAAGAAAGCTGCGGCCCTCCCACCAAAATTGACCGTACCAATGATGATCTGCTTTCTTCCGGTCCTGTTCTGTGTCATTCTGGGCCCAGCAATACTTCGCACTTTGAAAAATGTTTATGGGTCTAAACTTTAAGTTTTCAAGATGATCTCCACACGTTTAACTGAATTTTTTCGTATACAGCATCCAATTTTATCGGCGCCAATGGCATTTGCCGCTGGGGGAAGTTTGGCGTCCAGTGTTACCAATGCTGGCGGTTTGGGCTTTGTTGGCGGCGCCTACGGCGATCATGATTGGTTGGACACTCAGTTTACACTTGCAGGAAATGTAAGTGTTGGCTGTGGCTTCATCACTTGGAACTTAGAAAATGCCTTAGAGGCAGATCCAAAATTACTTGAAACCCTACTGGCAAAGAGACCTGCTGCAATGTTTTTGTCTTTTGGTGATCCATCACCTTATGCAAAATTAATAGCAGCAGCCGGGGTGCCGTTAATCTGTCAAATACAAACAATTGCCGATGCAAAGCGAGCAATCGACATAGGTGCAGCTGTGGTGGTAGCACAGGGAAGCGAAGCTGGGGGTCATGGGTTGCACCGTGCAACAATGACGATTGTTCCAGAAGTTGCCGACGAACTCAGCCGTCAAAACAGTGAAACCCTATTGTGCGCTGCAGGAGGTATTGCTGATGGGCGTGGGCTGGCCGCAGCATTAATGTTGGGTGCCGATGGTGTTGTAGTTGGCTCACGGCTTTGGGCCAGCGAAGAAGCGCTTGTACACCCCAACATGCTAAAAGCTGCCCTACAAGCGATTGGCGATGACACCTTACGATCCAGTGTCATGGATGTTGCCCGGCATTTAAAATGGCCAGAAGGCTACACAGCACGGGTGCTAAAAAACAGCTTCACAGACCGATGGCACGATAATATTGAGGGCCTATTAAAACAGGCTGACCAACAGGCCATAGAATGGAAAAACGCTTGGATCGAGGGTGATATGACCATCGCAAATACTTTTGTTGGTGAAGTTGCAGGGCTAATTGATGAAGTGTTACCCGCCGCGAAAATAATTGAAGCCATGGTGGAAGAAGCTGAAAATCGAATTTCACACTTTTCATAAATCAAGAGTCAAATAGCGCTGGGCTATTTCTTGTCTTTTAATTCTTCCCAAGCATTTTGTTCAGCTAACATTTGTTTCAAAAAGGCAATATTTGCCGCCGCATCTTGTTTGGATAGATTCCCTGCTGCCACATTCTCTGCCTCTTTAAATCTTCCCTGAAGGCCAATCACCAAGGCGAGGTTTTGGCGTACCCTATTGTCGGCTTTAGGACGAACGACTGCTTGACGAAGATAGGTTTCTGAAGAGCGAAGATCACCAGTTAATAGGTATGACATGCCAAGATTTGAGAGAATTGATGGATCACCTGGTTGAATATCTAGCGCCTTGCGATATCTAGAACGTGCCAGTTTTGGTTTTCCGAGCTGGTCATAAATTGTACCTTCAGCAGAGTATAACTTCCAATCGGGGTTATCTGGCGTCTGCGCCCGTTGAATAGTTTCAAGGGCATTTTGAAACTTACCAGCACTAGCAAGCGCCTTCCCGTAGGCGCCAATTACCTGTCGATCTGAGGGGTGATGAATGGCCACTTGCTGCATAACGGCCAGAGCCTGATCATTGCGCCCCATTGTCCGTAAAGTGGTAGCAAATTTCATCCCAACTTCTTTATTCTTTGGGGCTTTTTTGTAGCGGCTGCTCCAATATTTATTAGCAGAGTGCAGCTCGTTTTTAGACATTTGTCCAACAGGTTTACGTAGCGAGCTGGGCACTGAGCCCGTGGTAAGCCGTTTCTTAGCACAACCTGTGAGAACAAGAGTGAGCCCAAGGCCTGTTGCCATAACGAGTTTACTTACCGAAATTTTTCTCATACTTGGCTTTGTCATAATTTCACCCTTACCCTGTCATGATTTGCATGACCCAAAAGCTTGATTCTCTCCCTTAAGAAATATTCTGTTAACCCTAATGGATGGTTAATATTTACCCCCTAACCATTGAAGCAACGATAAAGTTGGAGACAACAAATGCAATTAACTACTGCCTGGAAAGATCATTTCACTTCCACCAAACGAGCTGTAATCCCCATACATCTGCTCACATCAAAGCAATTTAGATCAAAAACCCAAGAATTTTCCAACGAAACTATGAGCTGGGCAAAAACCAATGGGTTCAAAGCTGAAACTGGGCAGTGCTGTTTGGTACCAAATAGCGAAGGTGGAATTAAACAAGTTTTATTTGGTTTAGGTAGTGGGCGTGGAGTGGAAAAAATGTTTGCGCACGCCGAATTGGCTCGCATCCTGCCAAAGGGAAATTACCAGCTAAAAGGGGAAGTCCCAAACGAAAGTCAAGCTGAGCTTGCTTGGGCGATGGGGGGCTATTCTTATGATCGTTATAAGAAAAGACAGCATGCAACTCCAAGATTGGTCAGTGCTAACCCTTCTGCCTTAAAACTGCACGCAGAAGCTATTTTCTTCACACGCGATTTAATCAATACTCCGGCAAATGATATGGGGCCTGATGCCCTAGAAAATGCATTTCGCCAATTAGCGAAAACCCATAAAGCAAGAACCAAAGTGGTGAAGGGTGAGGCGTTATTAGCTAACAATTTTCCAATGGTACACGCAGTTGGACGCGCCAGTTCGCAAGCTCCTCGGGTTCTAGAACTTAAGTGGGGAGCGGCAAATCATCCAAAAATCACTCTTGTTGGTAAGGGCGTTACTTTCGATACGGGAGGGCTTAATATTAAGCCTGGGGGGTCCATGGCTCTCATGAAAAAAGATATGGGAGGGGCAGCAAATGTAATGGGGTTGGCTCATATGATTATGGGGTCAAAACTTCCTGTACGATTGCATTTGATTGTCGGCGCCGTAGAAAATTCCATCTCGTCAAACGCTTTTCGACCCGGTGATATTCTACAAAGTCGCAAGGGTATGACGGTTGAAATTGGCAACACAGACGCAGAAGGTCGTTTGGTGCTGGGTGATTGTCTTGCGCTTGGTGATGAAGGTAAACCTGAATTAATGGTTGATATGGCAACTCTCACAGGCGCTGCGCGCGTAGCTCTTGGGCCTGATTTACCACCGTTTTATACAGATGATGATCGCTTCGCAGATGCTTTGGCGAGCTCCTCCCAAAAGGTTTTTGATCCATTGTGGCGTATGCCGCTTTGGCAGCCTTACCAACCCATGCTTTCATCAAAAATAGCAGATGTGAATCACATAAGTTCTGGTGGTTTTGCAGGTTCTGTGACAGCGGCATTGTTTCTCTCACGCTTTGTAAATAATTCCAAAACTTGGGCGCATTTTGATGTATTTGGTTGGGTGCCATCTGCCAAGCCATGGGCCAAAGTTGGCGGCGAGGCGCAAGGAATTCGAGCTTTGTTCAATGTTCTAGAAAATAGGTTTGGAAAATAACAATCTCTTGAATATTCAAAAGAAGAGGGGCAACTATAGATCATGAAACATGAGGCGATTGAATAATGCTAACCCTTCGGCCCGGACAGGCTCTTTTACTTTGGCAAAAAGCCATGCTGGCGCAGGTGCGAGCTGATGATCCAGATCTCACCACGCGGCAATTGGCTATTTTACTTTGCATTTACCTCGACCCACCCCCACACACGGTTCGCGGCTTGGCAGCCCATTTAGGCGTTACCAAGCCGGTTATTACCCGTGCTCTTGATACGATGGGAATTATGGGGCTGGTCAGTCGGCGCCGGGATGAGCGAGACCGGCGAAATGTCCTCATTCAACGCACAGTCAAAGGTTCAGAATACCTCGAGCGTTTGGGTAATCTCGTAGCGCAACAAGCTGAAGATGTTTCCTCATGAGGAACACGCTGGATAAACGGTTGAACGCCTATCGCGATGATCTTGCGAGTAAAGAGCTAAAA
>JAZGFF010000152.1:0-6543 GCA_036479095.1 Rhizobiaceae bacterium
GATTGCAAAAGAATTCGCGGTGGATATGGATCGCCAAGGCATCTTCGGCCATTCGATGGGCGGCCATGGCGCGCTAACAATTGCGCTTAAGAACCCCGACACCTTCAAAAGCTGCTCGGCTTTTGCGCCTATCGTTCAACCTTCAACTGCCGATTGGTCCATCGGTGCGTTTGAACGTTATCTTGGTGATAACAAAAATGCTTGGGCAGAGTATGATGCCAGCCTGTTGGTAAAGGCTGGTGCGCGCTTCCCTGAATTTCTGATCGATCAAGGCGAGGCCGATAATTTCCTCCAAACAGGTCTGCAACCGTGGTTATTTGAAGAAGTCTGCAAAGATGCAGATATCCCCCTCACCCTACGTATGCAACCAGGCTATGATCACTCTTACTATTTCATCTCAACCTTCATGGCCGACCACATCGCTTGGCACGCTGAGAGGGTTTGATACAATCAATCAATGATCCAAGACGGCTCGTTCACGCATGAAAAGATAAATTCCTGAACCTATAATGATGGCAATACCAAGCCATTTGTACCCATCTGGAAAATCATCAAAAAACCAATATCCGATCATCGTGCCTGGGATAATCTCAATATATTGAAACGGCGCAAGGATTGAGGCACTGGTCATGCGAAAAGCGAAAACCACGAGTAAGTGTCCAATAGTTGCAATACAGCCGATGACAAATATAAGCACCCAGCGAATGCCAAATTCAGGCAAGTTGGGAGATGCAAAATCCTGCCACCCCATTTGTGTTGCCACCCAAACTATCAATGCAAGCGTGATTACGCCGCCAACACCAGCAGCAAACTGCATGGTAAGGGCATTGTCCTTCGATGCCATGACCCGTGTTAAGGTTAAATAGCAAGCGAACAAAAATGCAGTGCAAATTGGCATCAACGACACCGCCCCAAACACCTGATAACTCGGTTGAATAATGAATAAAGCACCGACAAAACCAAGCAACACCGTTATACGTCTGCGCCACCCCACCTGTTCTTTCAAAATAACAGCAGACATGACCGTCAATATAAACGGTTCCAAAAAAAACACCGCAAGCGCATCTGCGATCGGCATGTATTTTAGGGTGGCAAAAAAGATCATCACAGCGATGCTCATCAGCGCGCCGCGTAATAAATTGAGCCATAGGTTTGAGGGGATCAATGCACGCCAACCATAAAGGCCGATAATGATCACCCCCAACAATAGCGCCTGCACTAAAAACCGACCGAAGGTGGTTTGCCCGGCGCTAACATTGTAGCTGACCCCTAAGGTCTTCGCGATGCCATCCATGATTGGTAACATAAGCATGGCCACAATCATCAATAGCATACCCTTTGCTACCTGGTTTTCATGGCCATGGGTTGTCTCCGCAATTGGGGGTAATTTGGGAGGGCGCATCATGACCACAGATCACGTAATTGCAATTTTATGCAACAGGTAGGGCTCGACAATGCCTTTTAGTTTCACCATCCCAAGTTTTTCAAAAGAAACACTTTCGGGTAATTCAAGCTGTTGTGCCAGCACATCAGAAATAAGATAATTCTCACCGGTTTCCTTACAGGCATTTTCAATACGTGCAGTGGTGTTTACCACATCTCCTAAGAACGTAATCTGTTTGCGACTGTCACCACATTCCCCAACGACTACTTTACCGCCATGCAACGCGAGACGGAACTTTGCAGTGACACTAAATTTCTCCATGAAAAAATCTGCATGGTTTTCAACATCCTTAGCCATCTGGTTGATCGCCACGAGGCAACGGCCATTTTTCTTTTTATCTTCTCGCAAAGGCCACGTAACGATAACAGCGTCTCCCACATAGGATACAATTTCACCTCCTGAACTTACAATGGCATGATCAATTGTGTAGAAAAACTCTGAAAGGAATTCGTGGAAACGAACATTACCCAATTCCCGGGCAAGCTTAGTTGAATCAACAACATCAACAAACAAAAAAATCCGGTTTTCGCTAACCGGCTTGAAGTACCGACCCGCAACCATGTTAACGAAACGCTTCCCTCCAATGATTGAAGTCAGTTGCGAAATGGTCACAAAAACGACAACCACGGCTAGGCTAAACAGGGTGTCGCGGAACTGCTCAGAAAATTTAAAAACCTCAAGTGTGACCGCTGATCCTGTCATGTAATTTGTTAGCAATCCATTGAAGACCATCCCCACACGAATGATCACCATGAGCACCAATATGCGCATAAGCAGACCAGGGAGAAATGCAGCCCTTCTGAACCAACTACGGCGCTGGGAGCGTATATAGAAAACCTCAAAAGCGGCGATCAAAAACCCTATCGTGAAACCGGTTCGCCCTCCCCTGAAAAAGTCAGCATCACTAGCGTCGCCATAAATCAACAGTCCATAGTAACGACCAATTACGCCACTAAGAAATCCAAAGAAAAAGACCAACAACCAACGGTTGAGGTAAGGGTTTCTTCCTTTCGGCTTTGAGGAAAATATGGTTTTCTGGTGACTCATTATTTCAATGTGTCATAGGCTCTGATGGTTTCATAGGCCGCCTTCATATCAGTAAATCTTTTTGCACGGCGCTCCTGCGCTTCCTCATCCGTGCCCCATTGTTCGATGTTCCAATCCTCATCAAGGTGGGCAATTCGCCAAGCATCATCGAGCGTTATGTGGTCTTTGAGTGCCGCCATAGCAATGATGGCCGAGCCTGTAAGAGCCATAACAACATGGGTGGCCGCCAGCACAATCGGGTTGTCAATCATGCCCACATGGGCGCTAAATGAGGCAATTGCTTCTGGCGATTGTTCTATATGTATTATGCCCTCAGCCAATTCAAATTGCGCTCCTAGCGCCGATTGCGCCCAATCTAAAAGCGGATCCCAATATTCGATCTGCAACGTCACCAAGCCTTGCGGCTCGCTCACACGATAACAAAGCATATCAGTTCCACTATAGCGGATGATGTCTTCTTTGACTGCTTGCATATCCAAAGCAACGCCATCAATCGCTGTGTTAATGAGCCTTGTGACTGGCATCGTCATCGGGTCAATGCGTTCTTTTTGGGCACTCCACTCATCTGCCATTGTGTTGGCGACGGTTTCATTTTCTACCGATAAAATGGTTTTCCTTGGGGTGCGGATGGGTTTGCCATCGAGGAGGACTTGAAAAACACTTGCATCCTGCCTGATCGACACCGATTCATAAAAACGTTTTGGCAATTGGCTTTCGCGGCTGGGCTGTGCAACCCGCATGGGATCTTTGGGTGTTGCCGGATCTCTGTCGCTAAAAATATCTCTCATTATATTCTCTTAAATCTGGTCGTCTTCATCAAGGCCATCAACCTCATCAAAGGCAAACAGATTCCAACTCTGCACCATGTGGGGTGGCAATGGTGCGGTCACATCAATCGTCGGTTGCCCATCTTCTGGGTGGGGAATACGAATTCGCCGCGCATGAAGGTGCAGTTTTTTTTGAATTCCCCCGGGGATTTCATAATTTTGGACATCGAAATATTTGGGATCACCAATGATCGGGTGGCCAATGTGTTGCGCATGAACCCGTAATTGATGGGTGCGTCCTGTGTGGGGTTTTAATTCCATCCAGCAAACGGTGCGGGGATTTTTATCGATTACGCGATAGAACGAGACTGCGTGATCTGCATGGCGCTCACCATGTTTTGCAACCCGCATTTTATCTCCGTCTTCTGTTTGCTCTTTCACCAAATATGTTGAAATACGCCCCTCGCGAGAACGGGGGACGCCCTGCACCAATGCCCAATAGGTTTTGTCCGTATCGCGATGGCGAAAGCTTTTGGTTAGGGCTGCTGCTGCTCCTCGAGTTTTTGCCACAACGAGAACACCTGAAGTATCCTTATCCAAACGATGGCAAAGCCGTGGTTTTTGTCCGCTTTTATCTCGCAAACTCTCCAACATTGAATCAACAGAACGGTTAATCCCCGAACCACCCTGAACAGCCAGACCCGCAGGCTTGTTGAATACATAAACCTTCTTGTCTTCATACAGCACCATGTCACGCAGCACATCGGCGTCATGACGATCACGGATAGTATTTGCAGTCATGTGTAAAGGCTTGTCTGTCATCTTTGTATCAAGGGGCGGAATGCGAACTACCTGCCCGCTTGTTACCCGCGAGGCTGTCTTTACACGCCCTCCATCAACCCGCACTTGCCCAGAACGCAAAAGCTTTTGCAATTTACCAAACCCAAGACCAGGGAAATGCAACTTGAACCAACGGTCCAAACGCATGCCATCTTCATCTTCTTCAATCGTACGTTGAGAAACACCTGTCAAAGCCATCGTTCACGTTCCCAAATTACGGGCAATCCAAAGCCCGATAAATACTGAAATAATACAAATCACGACAGTGCTAAGAGCATAGCTTGCCGCAGGAAGTAAAGCCCCTTTTTCCCAAAGGTTTGCGATATCGAGGGAAAATGCAGAGAACGTTGTAAACCCACCTAAAACACCAGTTGCAAGAAATAATCGTAATTCATTGCTCGTAGAGATCCCCCGACGAACGAGCCACCCGATTAACAGCCCCATCAACAAGGAGCCAACCACATTGACGATCAATGTCCCATAGGGAAAATTCGGGCCAAATTGACGAAGAGCGGCAATGCCAACCAAGTGACGCCCTGCAGCCCCCAGGCCACCACCAATAAATACTAAAAACACGTGTAACATGGGGGTGCAATAGCCGATTGCATAGGGTTTGACCACATCGATTCAACTGGATGGTGATGAATAAATAATCAACTTGTTTTGCCATTGATTAAGTGGTGTATCTAATTTTACGGAAAGCTTTTTTAAAAAACTGGGGCAATCATGAAGTTAGCACAACTATCGACCATCACATTACTTTGTCTATCCACGGCTTCTTGTGCAACCGTTGCCCGGGGCACCACAGAAGATGTGACCATCAAAACAACACCCGCAGACGCCAATGTGGTTACCTCCTTAAACCATGTTTGCCAAACTAATCCATGTGTTGTGAAAGTCCCCCGTAAAGAAAGCTTCCAAGTCACGGCTTCCAAACCTGGCTATGAGACTAAAACCATCAATGTCGGCACAAAGGTTTCAGGCAAAGGCGCAACAGGTCTTGCGGGTAATCTCCTCTTGGGAGGAGTTATTGGTGTTGGTGTTGATGTAGCAACGGGTGCTGCAAGAGACCACACTCCGAACCCGGTTATTATTGATCTACTACCCGTTGGTTCTGAAAATAAGCTGCGGCCAGTTACAAAACCAAAGGGTTCAGAACTCGCGCCAGCTTCAACCACTGTGCCCACGAGTTAGGTTTCTTAATTTTCGGCTCGCTCGCTCCGCAGCTTATTCCAATAATCCAACCGCTTTTGAACCTCCCGTTCAAACCCGCGATCTACTGGTTGATAAAATTTCTGGCGTCCCAGCTTCTCCGGAAAATAATCCTGCCCAGAAAATCCGTTGGGTTGATCGGGGTCGTATTCGTACCCCGTGCCATAGCCTTCATCCTTCATCAGTTTTGTTGGCGCATTAAGAATGTGTTTTGGTGGCGGCAGTGAACCGCCCTCTTTCGCTGCACGGGTTGCTGCCTTGAATGCCACATAAAGCGCGTTCGATTTAGGCGCAGTAGCCAGATAGACGCAAGCTTGTGCCAAGGCCAACTCGCCTTCGGGCGAACCTAAGAAATCGTACGCATCCTTGGCTTGGTTTGCGATTGTTAAAGCTTGTGGGTCGGCCATACCGATATCTTCACTGGCCATGCGCACCAAACGCCTGCCCAAAAATAGTGGGTCTTCACCCGCATCAAACATTCGAGCTAAATAGTAGAGCGCCGCATCGGGGTCTGAGCCGCGCACAGCTTTGTGCAATGCCGAAATGAGATTATAGTGTCCATCTTGACCCTTGTCGTATATCGGAGCTCGACGTTGCAATACTTCTTGCAATTCTTTTGCACTGAAAATCTCATCAGCTCGTGCCGCCCGCCAAGCTTCTTCCACTAGGGTGAGTAAGGCGCGACCATCACCATCCGCCATTCTAATCAACACTTCGCGCGCTTCTTCATCAAGCGGCAACTTTCGTTGTTCTTGCTCTTCCGCCTTTTCCATCAGCGCCGTAAGGCTTGCCTTATCATGGGATTTAAAGGTTAAAACACGGGCGCGGGATAGAACCGCAGCATTCAACTCAAAGGATGGATTCTCGGTTGTCGCGCCGATCAAGGTAATGGTTCCATCTTCCATCACTGGTAAAAAAGCATCCTGCTGGGCACGGTTAAAACGATGGATTTCATCTACGAACAATAGGGTTTTGGTTCCATTGCTGGCGCGCAGCCTTGCGGCTTCAAAAATCTTCTTTAACTCAGCCACGCCAGAATAGATCGCTGATGTTTGCTCAAAGTGATGTTCTCCTTGATCCGCCAGCAAGCGTGCAACTGTGGTCTTCCCAGTCCCTGGTGGCCCCCAAAAAATCAAACTGCCGAGGCTTCCCGAATCCAGCATACGGGTGAGAACACCATTCTTACCTAAAAGATGATCCTGCCCAACAACAGCACCCAAGACACTGGGTCGC
>JAZGFF010000153.1:0-4546 GCA_036479095.1 Rhizobiaceae bacterium
AGGAGGCGTTGGAATTACTTAAGCCCTTGCTTGAAAACCCAGCCGTTTTGAAGATCGCCCAAAACATTAAATATGATACCCTCGTGCTGTCTCGCTACCAAATTCATATCGCGCCCTTTGATGATACGATGTTGCTGTCCTATGTGCTTGATGCTGGCCGTGAAAAACATGGGATGGACCCCCTATCCCAATCCATTCTCGGCCATACCCCCATTCCCTTTAAAGAGGTTTGCGGTTCTGGAAAATCAATGATCACCTTTGATAAGGTGCCGATCGATAAGGCCACTGCCTATGCAGCGGAAGATGCAGATGTGACTTTGCAGCTCTGGCAGGTTTTAAAAGCTCGTTTAGTTGCAGAAAAAATGACGACAGTCTACGAGCGCCTAGAGCGCCCGTTAGTAGATGTTATTTGTAAAATGGAAGGGCGCGGAATTTTTGTTGATCGTCAAATACTTTCGCGCCTCTCCGGTGAGTTAGCGCAAAAAGCGGCAGGCTTAGAAGCGGAAATATATACACTCGCTGGCGAGCAATTTAATATTGGCTCTCCCAAACAATTAGGCGAGTTGTTGTTTGGAAAACTGGGTCTTCCGGGGGGTGGTAAGACTAAAACAGGCCAATGGTCAACTTCAGCACAAGTGTTGGAGGATTTGGCCGCTGAGGGTCATGATTTGCCTCGCAAGATTGTTGATTGGCGCCAGCTGACCAAACTAAAATCTACCTATACAGATGCTCTTCCCGGTTACATAAATCCCACTACCAAGCGAGTTCACACTTCCTATGCCATGGCTTCAACCACCACTGGCCGCCTATCTTCGTTTGAACCCAATTTACAGAACATTCCAGTTCGCACCGAAGATGGTCGCAAGATAAGAACCGCTTTCATTGCAGAACCTGGACACAAATTGTTGAGTGCAGATTATAGTCAAATTGAATTACGGGTACTTGCCCATGTGGCCGATATACCGCAATTGAAACAGGCTTTTGCTGATGGTGTTGATATTCATGCGATGACAGCCAGCGAAATGTTCAACACCCCTGTTGAAGGAATGGATCCAATGATCCGCCGTCAAGCTAAGGCAATTAATTTTGGGATCATTTATGGTATTTCCGCCTTTGGATTAGCGGCCAATTTAGGCATCAGCCGTGGGGAGGCATCAGACTACATTAAAATGTATTTTGAGCGCTTTCCGCGCATTAAAAATTATATGGATGATAC
Source organism: Rhizobiaceae bacterium (assembly GCA_036479095.1). Lineage (GTDB taxonomy): Bacteria > Pseudomonadota > Alphaproteobacteria > Rhizobiales > Rhizobiaceae > Pseudahrensia. The sequence continues at coordinate 1,217 of JAZGFF010000153.1, forward strand.
AAAGGCATTTGCCCGTGAGCATGGTTATGTCGAAACTATTTTTGGCCGAAGGGCCCATTACCCAGAGATCAAATCCTCCAACCATCAAATGCGCGCCTTTAATGAACGTGCTGCAATCAATGCCCCCATTCAAGGTAGTGCTGCTGATATCATCCGCCGTGCCATGGTCAAAATGGAACCTGCCCTTGAAGCCGCAAACCTTAGGGCGAAAATGCTATTGCAAGTGCATGATGAGTTGATTTTTGAAGTGCCCAATGAAGAAGTAGAAAAGACAACCCAAATCGTTGAGCAAGTGATGATCAACGCTCCCATGCCAGCCCTTGATTTAACGGTTCCCTTGCAGGTCGACGCCCGGGCTGCTGATAATTGGGAGGAGGCGCACTAGGTTCGTTGAAATAGCTTAGTAACCCGTGCTGCTCACAACGCCAGCTCCCTCAAGCGCGGCAAGTAAATCATCCAAAACACTTGAAGCGCCAAATCGAAAGGTTTCGTTTGTTGCCCATTCCTTGCCCATGATTCGATCAGCAATGGCCAAGTAATTCCCACAATCTTGCGTATTTTTGATCCCACCTGCCGGTTTAAAACCAACATTTTGTTTGCTATCAGCAATCGTCTGGATCATGATTTCAGCAACTTCAGGGGTCGCGTTAACCGCCACTTTTCCGGTAGAGGTTTTGATAAAGTCAGCCCCTGCATCTATCGCTATAAGGCTGGCCTGCTTGACCAACTCTTCGCTTTGTAACACCCCGCTTTCAATGATAACTTTTAGCAACGCCATTTTGTTGCTGGCTTTACGCACCGCGATAATCATTGCTTTTACGGTTTCAACATCGCCTTGTATCAAAGCTTGATAGGGCATAACCAGATCAATTTCATCAGCCCCGTCTTCGATTGCCTTTGTGGTTTCCGCCACAGTTTGCTCAATGGTTTGATAGCCACCGGGAAAATTGACCACCGTTGCAATGGGGATTGCCGAACCTTGCAATTGGGTTTTCGCATGGGCAACAAAACGTGGCCAAATGCAAATTGCACCCACCGGCCCAAACGGCGTTTGGGCGCGTTTACAAAGATGATCAATAGCCGCGTCTGTGCACTCCTCACTAAGGTCGGTTAAATCAACCATAGTAAGTGCGCGAGCAGCAATTATCTTTCTGGTTTTCTCGTTCATGCAAACCCCTCTTCTAGGACGGCTGTCATAAGGCGCACCAATTTTTCACCGCCAAGGGGCGCGAATTCTTTTGTTTCATCATGGGATAGCTCGGCCCCTGTCATCCCTGCTGCAAAATTTGTGATTACAGAAACCGCGCCGACTTCCATATTTAAGAATCGCGCTAAAATAACTTCAGGTACCGTCGACATCCCCACAGCATGGGCCCCCATTTTACGAGCCATTGTTATCTCAGCGGGCGTTTCAAAGCTTGGCCCTGAAAACCACATATAGACACCCTTATGCAATTTGATGTCTAATTTTTTTGCGGCTCGCTTAAAAGCTTTTTGAATTTTCTTATTATAAGCACTGGTAAGGCCAACAAATCGATCGTCTGTTGGCTCACCAAATAATGGGTTAGTGCCAGAAAAATTAATATGATCTTTGATCTGCATCACCGATCCTGGCGCCATCTTCGGGTTGGTTGATCCGGCAGAATTGGTCAACAATATGCGGTTGATCCCCGCTTGTTTTAACGCCTCAAGTGGTGGGCGCATGGCCGCCGGGTTAGCTTCTTCATAATAGTGGGAACGACCCGATAGAACTGCTACTTTGTGCCCCCCTAAAAGACCCGCAGTTAAACTCCCCGCGTGACCGGTTACCCCGCTTACAGGAAACCCCTCCAATTCGGAATATGAAAAACTGTGTACCACTTCCACGGCGTCCACCAGCGCCCCAAGGCCAGACCCAAGCACAAGGGCTGTTTCTGGTTGGAAACCCTCTAAAGCCTCCGTTAAATTTTTCATGAGCTTTCCAATTCAAATTGGGCCGGTAGTAACTGGCCGATGGTAACAGTTTCAACAACTCCATCATGATCACAAAGGTGAACAAGGGTGGTTTGATCGGCAAATTCAGCAATTCGCTGGCGACAGCCACCGCAGGGTGTGATCTTGGGCTTTTGATCTGCCAAGACGAGAATTTCTGCGATAGAGGTTTCTCCCGCACTGACCATCTGCGCTATTGCAGAAGTTTCCGCGCACCAGCCCTCAGGATAGGAAGCATTTTCCACATTGCAGCCTGAAAATACACTTCCGCTTTTTGTTAAAATAGCAGCGCCAACTTGAAACTTTGAATAAGGTGCGTGCGCATTTTTCATTGCGATTTTTGCGGCCTCAAATAATGTTAAACCCATTCCTAGCGCTCTTTCAAATAGGGGACGCCGCCAGCCTTAGGGGGAATGGCTTTGCCAATGAACCCAGCCAGTAAAATAACGGTGAGGATATAGGGAAGAGCCTGCATTAATTGTACGGGGACAACACCAACAATGGGTAACGAAACGCCTTGAAAGCGGATTTCCAAGGCCCCTAGGAAACCAAACAACAAACAGGCTCCCATTGCGGCAACAGGGCGCCATTTAGCAAATATAAGTGCCGCAAGGGCGATAAATCCGCGCCCCGCAGTCATGTCTTTTACGTAGCCAGCCGACACTCCAATAGAGAGATAAGCGCCGGCCATCCCGCAAAGAATTCCGCAACAAATTACCGCTCGATAGCGTGCCCATGAAACTGATATCCCAGCCGTATCTACCGCAGCAGGATTTTCTCCCACAGCCCGAAGCCGCAATCCAAAGCGAGTGCGAAACAGAACCCACCAAGTAAACGGCACCATGGCGAATGCCAAGTAGGCGATTAGATTATGCCCCGAGATGAGATCAGCATAAATCGGCCCGATGAAAGGTATGTTGCTGAGGGTTTCTGCGAAGGGCAGTTCGAGCGGATTGAATCTTCCCCCTGATTGCAATTGAGGCGTTCGCCCCCCCATCCCAAACCAAGCTTGCCCTAATAACGCCGATAACCCAGCCGCGATAAAGTTGATGGCAACGCCAGAGACGATTTGATCGCCTCGATTGGTAATCGAAGCAAAACCATGAATGAGCGCAAGAGCAACGCCAACGAGAATTCCTGCCCCAAGCCCAAGCCACGCTGATCCGGTATAAGCAGCAGCGGCAGCCGCCGCAAAGGCACCACCTAGCATTTTTCCTTCAAGACCAATATCAACGATGCCCGACCGCTCTGAATAAAGTCCAGCCAAACAGGCCAACAGGAGAGGAACCGAAGAACGAACGGTTAAATCGAGAAGTTGTATGAGTGTTTCCATCAACCCTCTCCCTCCAGTTTGACAAT
>JAZGFF010000154.1:0-3697 GCA_036479095.1 Rhizobiaceae bacterium
TGATTTTAATTTCAAATGGTTTTCAAAACTCAGGTGGTCAAATTCCACCCCAATACACCCCCCTTCGCCAATCAGCGCGACAATCGCCGCGGTGTAATTATCACGACGCCAATCTGTATAAATAACGTTGTCTCCAAAACAACGGCGCCACGGTTGGCCCGCATCAATATTGGCCGAAACAACTGTGCAGGTTTCGTCTGTAACAACGCACGCATAGGGTCGCCCGAAAGAGCAATACAAAAATCCAGAATAATAGGCGATTGTTTGCATCGAGGTGAACACACAAGCCCGTACCCCCATTTTTTCCATATTCATCCGTAGGCCAGCAAGCCGGGATACATATTCTGTGTTAGAAAAAGGCAAAGCTGCTTTATTGCCATTATGCATTGTAAAAAACTCTGGCCGAACTGATGTATCCATAATTGTCTCCGCTATTTCCAAAGCGAAAATCGCCCCGGAATTCTTAAAAGAAATCCGGGCGTTCAGGATAATTACAACTAACATTAGCTGCACAACATTTTAAAATGCGTGGAGATGACGCCATCAACCCTTTGTGCCCTATCAGCTTAGCACAAAATTCTAATCGTGTAACCCAGCAATAGAACGGGCGAATTCGCGGGCTTCAAATGGTTCCAAGTCGTCCACCTGTTCACCGACACCAACGAAATAAACCGGCAATTTAAATTTGGCCGAAATAGCAACCATAATCCCACCGCGTGCCGTGCCGTCTAATTTGGTCATCACCAACCCATTGACGCCAGAAACATCTTTGAAAATTTCCACCTGGTTCAACGCATTTTGTCCGGTGGTTGCATCCAGTGTCAGCAACACTGTGTGGGGGGCAGTCGGGTCTTGTTTTTTTAAAACCCGAATAATTTTTTCCAACTCATCCATCAGTTCTGTCTTGTTTTGCAAGCGCCCGGCCGTATCCATCAACATCACATCACGCCCTTCATCCAACGCCTGTGAATAGGCGTCATAGGCAAGACCCGCCGCATCAGAGCCAAGCGGGCGAGAAACAACCGGAGACTGGGTCCGGTCCCCCCAAATTTGCAACTGTTCAATCGCTGCGGCACGAAAAGTATCCCCCGCCACCAACAAGGTGGAGAACCCTGCATCATATAGTTTTTGAGAAAGCTTGCCGATCGTGGTGGTCTTACCGGAGCCATTAACCCCCACCACCAAAATCACATGGGGGGTGTGATCCAAATCCAGTTCCAATTCTGCTGCTACCGGTTCAAGAACTTTCTCGATTTCACCGGCCATAAACTCCCGAACTTCTTCATCCGTAACGTCCTTACCCATCCGTTGGGAAGCCAAAGCGTCGGTGATTTTCATGGCGGTCTCAACACCCAAATCAGCTTGAATAAGAATATCTTCCAACTCCTGCAACGTGTCCTCATCAAGTTTGCGTTTGGTGAATACAGCCGTGATGTTTTCAGTGAGTTGATTAGAGGAACGAGACAAGCCGTCCTTTAAACGGGAGAGCCAACTCTTCTTTTTAGTTGGTGCTTCATCTGTTTCGGGCACTGTATCTGCAACATTTTTTTCCTGTGCAACCACAGCCTCTTGTGCAACACGCGCCTCTTCTGCTGCCGCTTCAGCTTCTTGTTCTGCGGCTTCGGCAGCTGCTGCAGTTTGTACAGCGAGACGTCCCTGCTCTGCCTCTTCTTCTAATCTTTCAGCTTCTACTCTCGCCAATTCTGCGGCTTCTTCTGCCGCTTCCTCAGCACGCCGTTCAATCTCTCTTTTTTCGGCAAGCAGCTCTGCTTCTGCAACAGCCAGTCTTTCGTTTTCCTGTCGCTCTTGTTCTAATTTTTTTGCTTCCTCAGCCCTAACAGCTTCGGCCTTTACTGTTGCTGCTTTTGCAGCCTCTGCCGCTTCGCGCTCTTTTTTTGCTAAGACTTCAGCTTCTTCTTGAGCAATTTTTGCAGCTTTTGCCGCAGCTTGGTCTTCTGCATTTTTGGCGACTTGGGCGGCTTCGCGGGCAGCTTTGACTTTTTCTTCCGCCGATTCGGCTTCGATACGCGCTTTTTCTTCCGCTTTTTGCATGGCAAGCCGTTCGGCTTCCTGCTTTTTTTCCAGTTCTTTTTGAGTCTTCTTTTCAGCCTTTATGCGTGATGCTTCTGCTTTGGCCTCTTCTTTGGTTAAACGTTCAGCTTCTTTTGCAGCCTTTTTTTCCTTTTCTTTACGGCGTGCGTCTGCAATCTTTTCTTCTTCAGCAGCCTTTGTCTGGCGGGCGGCTTCTTCTTCAGCAGCCTTTATCTCTGCTGCAACCTTATCTTTTGCTTCTTGAACAAGGCGTTCTTTTTCTGCTGCAAGCTCAGCTTCTGCGGCAGAACTATCTTCAATTTGTTCCGGCTCTTCTTTCTTTTTCCCGAACTTAAAAAGACGCTTGAAAAACCCTTTTTTCTCTTCAGCCATAATGCCCCCCGCTTTGTTTTATTTGGGCTTCAACAATTGAACCCATCAAACGGCTCCCGTCATGCCCCGTCAACCGTACATCCACCATCTCGCCAGCTTTTACATTGGCCACAAGCACCGGAGTAAAATGTTCTGTTCGGCCACGACCGCCATTTTCCATCAACACATTTGCAACGTGTCCGACACGGCTTTCCAGATGGGTTTTCAATACCTCATCCCCTTTATCCCGCAACTGCTTTGCCCGTTGCTTAATAACCGCGCCGTTAACTGGCGGCATTTTGGCAGCCGGGGTGCCTTTTCTGGCGCTGTAGGGAAAGACATGAAGGTGGGTAAGCCCCGCCTCATCAATAATTGCCAATGTATTTTCAAACATGGCGTCCGTTTCTGTTGGAAACCCTGCAATAATATCTGCGCCAAAAACAATATCAGGGCGCACATCACGCACATCGTTACAGAAGCGAATCGTATCATCCCGTAAATGCCGACGTTTCATACGTTTCAAAACCATATCATCCCCTGATTGCAAGGAAAGATGCAAATGGGGCATTAGCCTTTGATCGCCAGCAATGGCCTCCATTAACGGCTCATCCACCTCGATTGAATCAATTGAAGAAAGGCGCAATCGCTCCAACCCCTTCACTTTATTTAGAATTGATTGCACCAGGCGACCCAAGGTTGGTTTGCCCGGTAAATCATCCCCCCATGAAGTTAAATCCACCCCGGTGAGAACAATTTCCCGATAACCATTCTCCGTCAATTGTTGAATTTGATCGACCACTTCCCCGGCAGGGACAGAGCGCGAATTGCCGCGCCCAAATGGAATTATACAAAAAGTGCATCGGTGATCGCAGCCATTTTGCACTTGAACAAATGCCCGGGTGCGCCCCTCAATCGCCTCCACCATATGGGAGGCCATTTCCCGCACTTCCATAATGTCGTTAACCCGAATTTTTTCAAATTGGTTCACCCCAAAATCCGGCAATTGGCGATAGGAGTGAGCGTGCAATTTATCCTCGTTCCCCAACACCAAATCAACCTCATTCATTTCGGCAAATGTCTCTGGCTCGGTTTGGGCGGCACAGCCTGATATGATAATCCGCGCATTCGGGTTTTCCCGCCGCGCCTTACGGATTGCAGATTTTGCATCGCTCACGGCTTTGGCTGTAACTGCACAGGTGTTAACGATTATCGCACCATCTTCCAATTGCCCTAGACCCGCTTTTGAAGCCTCGCGGCGCATGACCTCAGATTCGTAGGTGTTCAGCCGACATCC
>JAZGFF010000155.1:0-3302 GCA_036479095.1 Rhizobiaceae bacterium
AGGAGTTTGAAGCCCTTCGCGATAGCGCACGCGATATAAAAAACCATACCCTTGCCCACCTTGATCTTTATCTCGAAGCCTATAGCGACAAAGTCGAGCAATCTGGTGGCCACGTACACTGGGCACAAACGGCGGATGATGCCCGTAATATTATTCTTGATATCTGTAACAAAGTTGAAGCAAAAACCGTAACCAAGGGTAAGTCCATGATAGCCGAGGAAATCGCTATCAATGAGCATTTAGAAAAGCATGGGCTTGAACCAATCGAAACCGATTTAGGGGAATATATCATTCAGCTTCGGGGGGAAGCGCCCAGTCATATTATCGCTCCAGCCGTTCATGTTTTAAAAGAAGAAGTGGAAGCAGATTTTCGTGCGAACCACACACACTTAAATCCAGATCGCAATTTAGATGAAGCCGTTTCCTTGCTGGATGAAGCACGCACAGTGTTGCGGCAAAAATTCCTGGATGCAGATGTAGGTATCACTGGCGCCAATTTTCTTATTGCCGAAACTGGAACCTCGGTCATCGTGACGAATGAAGGGAATGGTGATCTCACACAAATCCTACCCCGTGTTCATATTGTGCTGGCCAGCATAGAAAAAATCACACCAACCCTTGAGGATGTAAGCCAAATCATTCGGGTCTTGGCGCGTTCAGCCACGGGGCAAGAAATATCAGTATATACCACCTTTTCAACCGGGCCCAAGCGCGATGATGATGAGGATGGCCCCGAAGAATATCATGTAATTTTGTTGGATAATGGCCGCACCAATATGATCGGTACAGAGTTTGAAGAAATGCTGCGTTGTATTCGCTGCGGTGCCTGTATGAACCACTGTCCTGTGTACCAAGCTGTCGGCGGCCACGCCTATGGCTGGGTCTATCCTGGCCCAATGGGCGCGGTTTTAACTCCCTCTCTTGAAGGCATCGAAAAAGGGGGAAACCTGCCAAACGCTTCCACCTTTTGTGGCCGCTGTGAGGCGGTTTGTCCGATGCGAATTCCCCTACCAAAAATGATGCGCCATTGGCGTGTTCGCGAATTTGAACGCGGACTAAACCCCGCAACCCAACGATGGGGACTAAAGGTATGGGCTTGGGCTGCAAAAAGGCCACGCCTATATAATTTCGGTGCTGGGGTCGCCATGAAATTCTTGTCGATGTTAGGCAATCGTAAGGGCCGATTGTCCTCTCTTCCCCTTGCTAGGGGGTGGACGAAATATCGTGATTTACCGGCACCAGAGGGCGCAACATTCCAAAACTTATGGGCAGCTAAAGGGGGCAAAACCGAATGAATGCGCGCGATGCAATTTTAACCAAAATACGGCAACAAATTGGCGGTGACGCAAACATCACTAAACGCCGTGCAGCCGTGGCCAACCGATTGATGAAGGCTCCTGTTGGAATAATTCCAAAGCGCGGGCAGATTAACAACCGCCAACGGCTTGCGCTTTTTATCGACAAAGCAGAAGCTGTGCAAACTACCGTTGCTCGCGTTAAATCTTATTCGGATATCGCCGAGGCTGTCGCAAATTATTTGCGTTCACGCAATCTACCTCAAGAGATACGAATGGGGAAAGACGAACGTCTTGCAAAATCCGGCTGGCCGAAAACTCCCAATTTGTCTCTCAACTTTGGCCGATCAATCGGCGATGACTTAGTTGGGTTGAGCCATGCGGATTGTGGCATTGCGGAAACTGGAACACTGCTGCTCAGCTCTGGCGAGGATAATCCAACCACACTAAATTTCCTTCCTGAAAACCATATCATCATACTCAACGCCGACAACGTTGAAGGCAGCTACGAAGCGGCTTTTGCACGGGTGCGAAAAAATTACGGAAAAGGCAAAATGCCTCGAACCGTAAATTTGATTACCGGCCCTTCTCGATCAGGGGACATTGAACAAACTATCCTACTCGGCGCCCACGGGCCACGATCACTACACCTCATTGTTGTGGGTGGATGACGTGGCAATCGAGCTAGGAAAAGCCAATGCGGGGAAAGGCATGCGCATTTATGCAATTGGCGACGTGCATGGCTGTCTCGATGAGTTGAATACCCTTCTCAACCTCATTGATGATGATCTAGCCGCCAGATCGATTAAAAATCACCGCATCATTTTACTTGGAGATTATGTTGACCGCGGCCCAAATTGCAGCGGTGTTATTGAGCGTTTGATGGAACTCACATCGACCAATACTAATATGACATGCCTGTTTGGTAATCATGACGAAAAACTATTACTGGCTACGAAGAAAATGAACCTCGCAGTGATGGATAATTACTTTCGCTATGGTGGCGGTGAGACTTTGAAATCCTATGGCTTTAGCGAGCAGGAAATTTCCCTGATCAGCCATGGCGATTTTACCGACAAGGTAGCGTCTACCCTGGCTAATAAGGTCAAGGAAATGGTGCCTGAAGCGCACGTTGAATTTCTCAGGGCGCTGCCCCGATTTACGCAAGAAGGTGATTACTATTTTTGTCATGCTGGGGTGCAGCCAGAGCTTGAACTTTCGGCGCAACGCGAAAATGATTTGATCTGGATACGCGAACCATTTCTCTCCTGGGATAAGCCGCTTGAGAAAGTCATTATTCATGGCCACACAAAAATCGATGAACCAGAAACACGCCTCAACCGGATCAATCTAGATACGGGTTGTTGCTATGGGGGAAAGCTAACGGCTGTGGTGTTAGAAAAAACCGACCATCATTTCATCAGCACACCGGCAAAACGAGATTATTGGTGAAGGTTGAGTGTGCTGATAATTGACTCACTTGTTGATAATTGTATTACTCAATAATAAATCGAGGAACCATGAGGGGAAACCATGAAAACTTCCAAAATCACATTCTTGGGCGTGCTTGTTCTGTCTCTAACGGCTTGTCAAAATACGGCTAAGCCAGAGGGCGGCGCTTCGCTTGAATCTGCCCTGAAACCAGTTTCAAAACCCGAGGTGGCAGCCACCCCAAAAGCTGAAACTAAAAAAGCCGAGCCTGACGCGTCAAGTATAGAAAAAAACGATGAGCGCGTGAGCTACATCCCACCGCCCGTTGGTACCAAAATGGTTTGGAAAAACTCAAAGGGGAAACTATTTCCATTCACGATAACCTCCCATACCTTTGAATATAATGGCCAGCAGGTGACTAAAAGTTCGTCTAGTCGTGGCGTTCTTTACCGGAAAAAATCAAATGGGAACGCCATCGCAAGAGTTAGCAAGGCTGGCCGTATCACAGCACTTTTTAAACCCCACACTGGCTTTTTGAATTTTCCTTTATACGTTGGAAAAAAATGGTCCCACAGC
>JAZGFF010000156.1:0-2867 GCA_036479095.1 Rhizobiaceae bacterium
CGCAATGGAAGTTGAAATTACTAAAACTTTCCCGGATAGCGAAATTCGAGATACATGGGTTTGGTTTCAATCAGGATTGAATACGGATGGAGCCCATAACCCGCTCACAACACGGGTTCTGCAACAGGGTGATATTCTTTCATTAAATACTTTTCCAATGATCAATGGATATTATACGGCACTTGAGCGAACGTTGTTTCTTGGGGAGCCAGATAAGCGGTCTTTAGAAGTTTGGGAGGCAAATGTTGTTGTGCATCGCCGTGGACTTGAATTGATCAAACCAGGTGCTATTTGCAGTGAAATCGTTGCAGAACTTAATGAAATCTATGCTGAGCGTGATTTGTTACAATATCGCTCCTTTGGGTATGGCCATTCTTTTGGAGTGCTATCCCATTATTATGGACGGGAAGCTGGACTCGAACTGCGAGAGGATATTGATACGGTACTCACTGAGGGAATGGTGATTTCCATGGAGCCAATGTTACTGCTTGCACAAGAAGAAGAAGGGGCTGGCGGTTATCGCGAGCATGATATTTTGGTGATCGAGAAAGATGATGTCGAAAACATTACTCATTTTCCATTTGGGCCCGAACATAATATTATCCAATAGATTTGTGTGTTGGGCTTTCCTATTGCCGATCATATCGCTACATCTCGCCCCATGAAAATTGTCGTTGAAAATATAAGCGTTGTGCGGGGTGAAGATTTGATTTTTTCAAATCTATCTTTTGCGGTTTCAGCAGGGGAGGCTTTAGTTATTCGTGGATCGAATGGGGTTGGAAAGTCTACCCTGCTTCGGGCGTTGGCAGGCTTACTCCCTTTTGAAGTTGGCAGTGCAGAAATTGAAGGTTTGGGTGAAGAGTTTGGTGAAGCGCGTCTTGCTGAACTTTGCCATTATTTGGGGCCTGAGAATGCGATGAAGCCATCAATGACGGTGGAAGAGAATCTTGTCTTTTGGCAACAATTTTCCGGTCAGCCGCATTTGGATATCGATGAAGCAATAGAGATGGTCGGGCTTGGAGGTTTGGGTACTGTTCCTTTCGCACACCTATCGACAGGCCAGAGTCGCAGGATAGCCATTGCTCGATTGCTTGTGAGTTATCGTCCGATCTGGTTGTTGGATGAACCAACCTCAGGGTTGGATGTAGCTTCCGAAACACAATTTGCGGCCTTGATGGAGGCGCATTTGGAAGATCAGGGCATAATTATTGCGGCTACCCATATTCCCCTTGGTTTAAAACGGATGGAAGAGCTCGTCTTTAAAGAAAGTGCTGTGTTGGGGGCAGGTGAATGATTGCCTTGCTGAAGCGAGAAATCAGCCTGGCGTTACGTTCAGGTGGTGGAGCTGCGACGGCGTTGTTATTTTATTTGGCTGTGGTAGTGGCGATGCCATTTGCTGTTGGTCCAAATCAAGAATTATTGTCTACCATTGGTGGTGCCACGTTATGGATTGGGGCACTGCTTGCTGGTTTGCTGGGGTTAGAGCGCTTATTCCAATCAGACTTTGAAGATGGCTCCCTAGATCAAATGATGATGGTGTCTACCCCTCTTGCTGGGCAAGTGTTTATGAAATGTACGGCTCATTGGCTGGTAACGGGTTTGCCGCTCACGTTAGTGGTTCCCGTGTTTGGAATTTTTCTAGGAATGGATCTAATCACCATTCAAGCTGCAATGGCTACCTTGTTCGTCGGTACGCCGGCAATCTCTTTCATTGGCGCTGTGGGAGCTGCGGTGACCGTTTCCTTACCAAGGGGTGGGTTGTTACTTTCCGTATTGGTGTTGCCTTTGTGTATTCCGGTTTTGATTTTTGGGGTAGGAGCGATCCGCGCTGCGGTGACAGAACCTGACCCATTCTTACCTCCGTTTCTGTTGGTTTTTGCGATTTCGTTATTCTTCGCCGTTTTGGGGCCATTTGCGGCAGCTTTCGCTTTGCGACAAGGTCTTGATTGATGGGTTATGTACAAGGGGGCGATTTTGTTACTTCATGGCAATTGATTGTGATCGCCTCAACCCCTAAGAGACAATGATGAGCGTCAATTTAGAAACAGCAACAACTCCAAAAGGGCTAACAACTTTGGCTAATCCAACGCGTTTTCTGGCGTTGGTGAAAACCTTATTGCCTTGGCTTACAATGCTCACGGTCGCCCTACTGGCGCTTGGTCTTTGGATGAGCTTTCGTGTGGCTGATGACTACCAACAGGGCCGTACGGTTCGAATTATGTTTGTTCATGTACCAGCCGTTTGGCTAGCCATGGGCGCTTATATGACCATGGTGTCTGGCGCTTTTGGGGTGTTGGTTTGGCGCCACCCGTTGGCTGATGTGGCGGCTCGCGCCGCAGCTCCTTTGGGAGCGGGGTTTACTTTCCTTGGGCTAGTTACGGGTTCTATATGGGGTCGCCCGATGTGGGGAACTTGGTGGGTTTGGGATGCTCGGCTTACCAGCTTCTTGGTATTATTGATTATTTATTTGGGGTTGATTGCGCTTTGGAGCTCTATTGAGGAGCCGGCTAAATCAGCGCGAATGGCGGCGGTGGCGATATTGGTTGGCGCTATAAATATTCCGATCATCAAATTTTCAGTGGAGTGGTTCACCACCCTGCATCAAGCAGCCAGCGTAACCCGCTTAGGCGCGCCGACAATGGCGGCAGAATTTTTGTATCCCTTGCTGGTTATGGGCTTGGCATTTTTATTTTTATTCCTGACGTTGCATTTAATGGCGATGCGCAATGAGATCATGCGACGTCAAATCCGCAGCCTTCAACGCAGGGCTGCAAGGGAGGCGCGAAAATGAGTGAACTTTTTGGTACGAAATATTTTGGATTTATTGCCTCTTCCTATGCGGTTACTTTCCTTGTTTTAACTTTAAT
>JAZGFF010000157.1:0-6621 GCA_036479095.1 Rhizobiaceae bacterium
GCAATCCTTGCCAACCCGCGTCTACGCAATCCTAAATAACAGCTGAGAAGGAATTGAATATGACCAATAATACAAAAGCTGTTAGCGCAGATAACGAAGCAGAACAAACCATCTATGATGAGTTGCCAGATGCACCGCCAAAGAAAAGACTCAAGCTGAGTTGGACAGGGAAACTCGGCGTCGCCGTTGTTGCCTTTTGGTTGGTCATAGCAGTCATCGGCCCTTGGCTTGCCCCCTTTGATCAAGCTGAAATTCTGGACATGGACAGCTATTTACCACCGGGGTCTGCAATCGATAGTGGCGGAACCCATTGGTTGGGGTCGGACGGTAACGAGCGCGACATCCTCTCCCGTATCATGTGGGGTACGCGGATGACAGTTGGCATTGCCTTCTTTGCGACGTTACTAGCATACTTAATAGGTGTGACTGGCGGCATCGCTGCTGCCGTTAAAGGCGGGTGGACCGACATGATCCTAAGCCGGATCAACGACGCTATTCTCTCCCTCCCTACCATTATGTTGGGGCTGTTGATTGTGGTGGCGCTTGGTACCTCTATTCCTATTCTCGTTTGTACGGCGGCTGTGATTTATGCCTCCAGCGTTTTCCGAATTTCCCGCGCCTATGGCCAAGAAATTATGGTCATGGACTATGTGGAATCAGCCCAAGCGCGGGGGGAAACCATTTGGTGGATCATCTTCCGCGAAGTGTTGCCCAATGCTGCTATGCCTCTGGCCACCGACTTCGGTTTGCGGTTGGTGTTCGTCGTTCTGTTCATTTCCTCCTTGAGCTTTTTGGGGCTGGGTATCCAGCCACCGAACGCAGACTGGGGATCAATGGTGCGCACCAACTTGGAAGCCATGCAATTTGCTGATGGCTGGGGCATTCTAGCTCCAATCTGGCCAGCTCTTGCCATTGCTTCCTTTACAATTGGTATCAACCTCATCGTTGACGACGTCTCTGCCTCATCCGGCGGCGATCTTGCCAAGAAAATGATTTAGGGGAAATTGAAAATGGCTGATTTATTTGAAATTGATAATCTACGCATTCACGCTCCCCAAGAAGATGGTAGCGCGATTGAGATCGTAAAAGGCGTTAGCTTCAACGTGAAGGCGGGGCAGGTTGTCGCGCTTATCGGGGAATCTGGGTCGGGCAAGTCGACCATCTCTATGGCGACGATGGCCTATTGTCGTCCGGGGCTTGAATTTCCGGGCGGTGAAGTACGTTTGCACGGCGAAGACATTTTGCAAATGGAACCGCAGGCGCAACGGGGTATTCGAGGTAATCGGGTTGCTTATTTGGCTCAAAGTGCTGCGGCTACTTTCAACCCTGCCCTCACCATTGGTGAACAGGTAACGGAAGCTGCCGTATTACATGGTACCCTCACCCAAGAGGAAGCGGACATCCGCGCGGTTGAGCTTTATCACGCGCTTGAATTACCCGATCCTGAACGGCTTGGGCGACGTTATCCTCACCAAGTTTCTGGCGGTCAATTGCAACGGCTTATGGCCGCGATGGCGCTGGTATCAAAACCCGACCTTTTGGTGTTGGACGAACCGACAACGGCGCTTGATGTGACGACGCAAATCGAAGTGCTGAAGGCTTTCAAGAAAGTGATCCAAGACGAAGGCTCGGCAGCGATTTATGTGACCCACGATTTGGCCGTCGTGGCGCAGATCGCAGACCATATCGTTGTGCTCTATTCTGGCGAAATCCAAGAGCAAGGACCGACCGAGCAAATCATCAACAACCCCAAACATCCCTATACAAAACGCCTCATGGCGGCTGTGAAGCCAACGCCTAAAGCAGGCATGAGTGACGGCACGAGTGATGAACACGAGCAAGATGTTCCAAACATTGAAGTACGCAATATGACGGCTGGCTACGGCGGTATCGTCAATGGCGAACCGGTTATTCCAATTTTGCGAGACATCAATTTGAAGATTGAGAAGTCTCATGTGGTTGGCGTGATTGGTGAATCTGGGTGCGGTAAATCGACCTTAGCGCGTGTTATCGCTGGGCTACTGCCACCAGCAAGGGGCGAAATTATACTTGATGGTAAAGAGCTCGAAGGCGATTTGAAAAACCGCTCGCGGGAAGAATTGCAGAAGGTGCAATTTGTTTATCAAATGGCTGATACGGCCCTCAATCCGCGTCAACATATCAGTGAAATTCTCGGGCGACCTTTGGAATTTTACCAAGGCCTTAAGGGCAAAGAAAACCGTGCTGCGGTTGCTAAGCTTTTAGACTTAGTTGAATTGCCGCTGGAGTTTGAAAACCGCTATCCATCAGAACTTTCTGGCGGCCAAAAGCAACGGATCAATATGGCTCGTGCGTTGGCTGCTAACCCCGAAATCATGCTCTGTGATGAGGTGACGTCAGCGCTCGATTCTATCGTGAGCTCAAACGTCATCAAGCTGTTGAAAAAACTGCGGGACGAGACGGGCGTTTCTTTCGTCTTTATCTCCCACGACCTTTCAACCGTGGGTTCTTTTGCCGACGAAATCGTGGTGCTTTATGCGGGACGTATTGTCGAACAAGGGCCTGTCGATGAGGTGCTCAAACCACCCTATCACCCCTACACACGGCTGCTGATTTCATCTGTGCCGGAGCTACGGGTTGGTTGGCTTGAGGAGACAATGAAAAAACGGGAAATGGCTGCGGGTATCTCGCGCGGTGTTGAAATCACCGCCACCGGTTGCCCCTTCTACAACCGTTGCCCAGTTGCACTTGATGGAACCTGCGATACAAAAATCGCACCGATCATGGAGCCAACACCAGGACACTTTATCGCCTGTCACCGGTCCATGGAAGAAATTGGAGAAGCTGAAAGCAACCCGCAGCAAATCCTACATGGCTTTGAAAAGGCTGAGTCGGACGACCATAAAGCACGCAAACCAAACTAGTGCCTTAGCCCGACTTGGGATAAACCTTTTTGGAGGGGGTCTTCTTAGTGCCTATCCGCACCGTCTTTGGCGCGAGTAGGCTATCGTATGGAAATGGTGTATTGGAAACTGGTGCAGTTTAGAAGCCAAATTTAACCTGCATTTCTTTTGTCACCTAGCTCCACAGCTGGATTCCAATTTCGAACCCAAAGGGACAGGCCGCAATAACAGCAAGGGCGGGGAATGGATAGCACATTCATTGCTACCTCAGTTATTCCGCATTGCAGCTCAATTGAGAAAAGTAAATCTGCAGTTTTGCTTTACCCGTTATTGCGAAGAGTGTTGGATCGCTTTCAAGCTGGTGATGGGCAACATCAATCAATACACAACTTGTAACCAAGAGGGTTGGTGGTTGTCGGTGCTTTGATGATCAGGGCAAAACCATCCAAGTATCCTAGTACCACCAACCATTTTCCCACACGTTACATGCGCGAAAAACTTTAGTTATCAATCCAATCAGCGCATTGCCGATACGGATTTCCCAAGGCCTGTTCAACAATACAAGAAATATCCGGTTCCATTCGTCTCACATCACCCGTTCGGGTGATATGATCGTGTTTCCACGCGAAAATTCTCCCCTTAAAACGATGCCTTCAAACGAACTCCAATATCGTGAGACCCATAGTCATGGAATACATCGTTCGACCATTGACGTTTATAGGCGTAAGTCAGTTCAGGTCTAAATGATCGATAACTTAGTTTTCTGTGGCTGATGCCAATTCGGGCAATAATTGAGTAGTTCAGCCTTTTCTCAGAAAGCCCTGCTGCGGTATCAGAATATTTTTTAATACCCACGTCACCACCAAAGCTGGCAATTAGGCCATTGTCGAACAGATGCTCATATTCCGTACTAAATATTGCGGAACGATAGGCATATAATTTTAACTTTGAAAAATTGGACGCAAGTTTCAATGAATTCTTTAACTTGTCTTTGGTGGAGATAATTTTTGAGTGGGTAAGGGTTGTTTGGGCATAAATGCCATTTTGTGATTGCTTTTGAAAACTCAGATAGACGGCACTAGCATCGATTGTGAATGTGGTTGTTGAATTATGTTGGCGCGTGAAACCCACACCCATACCGAATTGCCTCAAAAAGTGCTTTTTATTACGCAGTGTTTGTTCAAAGAAAGGCGAGATGTAAACACTCTGTTTTTCATCAAGCAACCATCGCGTTCGGCTTTCAATTCGTGCGGATGGAAAAAAGTCTTTCGATACACTGTCGTAAGTGCCACCCAGTTTCAAAGAGACATTTGATAACAAACGATCTGTAATGAAAACTGGTTTTGTCAGCTTGCCGTAGGCACTGATCGCCACCCCGGGTTTTTGGCGGCTAGCCTGTGTAATTGTCAGCCCCCCAATATTTGTTGCGGACGTTGCTTTGTTGATGTTGCTGGAAGGCAGCAGATCAAATTCAAATGAATAGCTGGGTGAGTAATCAGGCGAGAGTGAATTTGCACGGGCTAAAATAGCATCGCGCTCAGGCCCATCTTGAAGGTGATTAGCTAACCGCTTGTACAAATTAGAAGCAGATGACCTTCGTTTATCCCGTAACAGGCATCTGGCAAGAACGTCATATGCGGGCCTGAAAAGTGGAGCTTCCGCAATTATTTCTTGCGATAAAACAGCCGCTCTTGTGCAACTGTTTCTTGCTGCCAATTGCACTGATCTTGAAAATTTAAAGTGGACGGAACCACGGTGGTTCTTTTGGTCAAGAAGCTGCGCTACCCGATCAGCTTCGGCCCACTGGCCGCGTTTTAAATTGGAGAATAACATTTCAAGTGTTGCAGTTTTGGTATCCGCATTCGCTTGCGCAAATGAGTGAGTAAACGCTGACATCAATGTCAACGCGAACAAAAACAACAGGGCGTATAATATACGCAAAACAGAATTAGTGTTACTCATCTAAGATGCCGGAGATCACTATTGGTCATTGCAACGAATGCGGCGCATTTCAGCGCCGCACTCAATTGACTTAGTTTATTCTTATGGCTGCGGGTCTTTAGTTGCTGTGAACGCGCCGGTTCCAACAAGATCAACGGTTTCAAACTTACCGGAGCCTTTCAGGGTTCCAGCAGTTTCCTGAGCGTCGTTTCCGTAGAATTTCCCGTCATAATCTCCATTCAAATAACCTCCCTCCTCGAAATCGCTGGTAAATTTACCCGAATAAGAGTTATCTTTGATGGCGGTTTGGTCGAGAGATACTGAGCCTTGTAGAGCGCTATAGGTTGAGTCTTCAGGCCCCTTAGTCTCAAGGCTAGAAATACTGCCAGCAATAATCTTTTCCGCGAAATCTGCTTCGAGGCTGACAACGCCTCTTACTCTTACGCGAACCGAATTTGCTCTCGGATCATCAAAGACCTTGCCATAAGTATCTGCACGAAAGGTGCCGGAATATTTTGCTTTCATCTCGCTTATTTTTAGCACATCCTCTGGTGTCTCAGTACCGGTGACGATGAGCCCACGTGTATCTGCTCCATCCACATTAAGATAATAGCCTATTATCCGGTGGAACTTCTGTTTATCACTGCCATCAAGGAGTTCAGACCTGGTGCCAGCAGCATTCCAAAGACTAAACGATTCATCTTTCCCATCCTTTGTAATTTCCTTGAAGTAATCATACGCCCCGTCTATATCGCCTGCGGCAAATGAAACTTTTACACCGTTCGCTTCAAGATCAAAACCACCATCAGGATTAGTTGTGATTTTCACAGCTAATCTATTGTTGAGTGCTATAGACCGCTCTGCATGATTGACTTTGGTTGCAACAGAAGAACCTTCAGCGGCCTCTAACGTCGTGCCATCTTCAAGGGCTTTCTTCGCTGTGTCCGTTTCTAGCAATGCGTATTGGTGAACAAATTTTGCCCCACTTGAACCACCCGAATTACAACCGGCAAGAACACCGAAGCTTGCAAGCATTGTAAATTTAATAATATTTTTCATTATGTAGACCTCACCGTTAAAATTATATTTCAGAGAAGTACGCCTCTCCCAGTGAGAAAAGAATGTCTTACTTATTGATGGAGCGCATCACCCGTTCGGGTGGGAACCAATATGGGAAGATATAAATGGCAGAAGGTGCTTAACGGTTGAGCTATTACGAGGAACGTAATTTGAAGGCTGCTAAAGGGAAAACATCAAATGGGTAAACAGTTTTCGACCTAAGTAATTGATTTTATTAATTTTATTTACTCACCCTATTCTATACACGCCAGTACAAGCCATTCTTTCTTTTCCTATATTTCTTCAAAAAACACTAAAACTCGGCCATGAAAAATACGGTAATTGTCCGTGAAAACAGCGTTAGAAACTCAATTTCTAGGAATTTCGTATTTAATATCAATGAGTTAATGGGCTTGTGGCAAATTTGACTTACCACCTCATTTGATGATCATTGTTCAAGAAGAAGTTGGGCATTGATAAGAAGAAAATATTTCGTGCAAAATGATGAAAACATTAGGAGTTTTACGTTTGTAATTATGCGAGATGCAAAAGTTAATTATTCATGCTGCCGTTTCAACGGCCAACAATTCATACAAAAACTCGTTACAATTTCTAAATCTGGGCATCTTGTATTTAACACGATTTCAACTCAAAACACTTTCAATCGTGTATTAAATAGTATTTCAGAAAACTTAATTCCGAACGCAAGGGATTTTTTCATCGTCCAGTCTACCAGTTG